>NZ_JBRIMB010000005.1:0-155179 GCF_052977265.1 Shewanella sp. 0m-8
TTGATTTAAGTCTTCAGGTGTTTTAATACTTTTAGCTGCTTCTTTAGCAAAAGCTTCAATATCTTTTATGTTCATGAGTATATGCCTATCCTTGACTCTTTTTAGAGTACAGTTTGATAAGCAGTTACACAAAGTTAGTTACAGTCTCCAGTACCGTTCTAGAAGTGAGCCTGTGAGCGCTCTATCTTTACGCTGTGAGCCTGCGAACGCCCTAGGACCTAGAACCTAGAACCTAGGACCTATCAGGACGTAGTCCGTCCTTTCTTTTAATAACAAAAAAGCCGCAGTTAAGCGGCTTTTTGTCATCTAAATTCAGTGAATTTATTTAGCAGTGCTGTGCATGCCTTCCCAAACGATTTGACGGTAACGGTCTGGGTTAGTGTCGCCTTCAGTGCTGAACAGCATGATAACCGCATCTTGGTCTAGGCCAAGCTGTGTACGGTACTCGCTGTACTCTTCTCGGCTTGCTAGCATGTAAAGTAGACCTAGCGTTAGTGCGCCTGACTCACCGCTAACCACTTTAGTATCGCCAGCTAGTGGGTTACCAAGCACGCGCATACCTGTTGCAGTCACTTCGTCTTCAACTGATGCGAAGAAGCTGCTGCACTGCTTTAGGATTGGCCAAGTCACAGGGTTAGGCTCGCCACATGCAAGACCTGCCATGATAGAGTTTAGCTCGCCAGTAACAGCAACCATTTCGCCTTTAATGCCTGAGTTGTAGATACAATCCGCTTTTGCAGGCTCTGCAATAATAGTCTTGAAGTTAGCTGCGCCAACTTTGTCAGCGAAGTAGCCTAATAGGCCGCCAGCCATAGCGCCAACACCAGCTTGTAGCATTAGGTGAGTCGGCTTAAGGCCCATAGCTTCAACTTGCTCTTGCGCTTCAACAGCCATAGTCATATAGCCTTGCGAGATCCATGTTGGGATCTTGTCGTAGCCTTCCCAAGCGGTATCTTGCACTAGCATCCAACCATTTTCAGTTGCAGTCTGGTTAGCAATACGTACCGTATCGTCGTAGTTACAGTCAGTAACGATACACTCAGCACCCAAGTTCTTAATGCGAGTCACACTTGCTTGAGATGAACCTTTTGGCATGTAAACAACAGCCTTTTGACCCATTTCACGTGCAGCCCAGGCAACACCTGTTCCGTGATTACCAGCAGTTGCTGTAGCGAAAACCAATGGCTCGCTTAACTTAGCTGCTACGGTTTTCATATCAATTTCACTGATATCTACATTTAAGTGCTCAGCAAGTTGCTTACCTAAAGCGTAAGAACCACCCAGTACTTTAAAAGCATTTAGACCGAAACGGTAAGATTCGTCTTTAACCAGAATCGCTTTAACACCAAGACGCGCCGCTAGCTGCTCTAGAGAGATAAGCGGAGTCGGTTGGTAAGCTTCGATCTGCTGGTGGAATTGACGAGTTTGTTCAGCGATCTGAGCTGTAAAAAGATCAGAAGTCTCGCCGTTAAAGAAATCATTTTGAGTCAGCTTTAGCATGGTAACCACTATAAATTATGAACAAGGAGGCATTTGTCCACTCACTAAAGGTAAGTGGACAGCAGGGCTTACTTTAAAACTAAATTATTTGATGAAGGCGATTGCTTCAACTTCAACTAACGCGTCTTTTGGAAGACGAGCAGCTTGTACACAAGAACGAGCAGGAGCTGCTTCAGTACCGAATACTTCAGTGTAAACTTCGTTGAAAACAGCAAAGTCTTCCATGTTAGCTAGGAAACAAGTTGTTTTAAGTACGGTGTCAGTACCTGCGCCAGCTTGCTCTAGAACCGCTTTAAGGTTCTTTAGAGATTGGTAAGCTTGCTCTTTAACGCCGCCTTCAACGAAAGCCATAGTCACAGGATCTAGTGGTAGCTGACCTGAGGTGAATACTAACTTGTCGAAAGCAAGAGCTTGAGAGTATGGACCAATTGCAGCAGGAGCATTTTCAGTATGGATTACAGTTTTCATAGCGTTGTTATCTCGATAATTAGGATTTAAATTCACGGATGTACTTGTACACCGCATGTTTGGTAATACTTAAATGGTTAGCAACAATGTTAGTTGCTTCTTTTAATTCAAAGATGCCGTTATCAAACAACACCTTAGTAATAGCTTTATTGCGACCTTTCAGGTTAACGCTGGTATCAGCTTCAACTTCTGAAATCGCGTGGTTTAGCGCTTGCTCAACCACATCTCCAGCTGATGCGCTGAAGTTTTCGGTCATATCAAAACTGTGATGCTGGCTTGTATCTGGCATCAGGGTCTTAATAATCTCAGGGAACGGATACGACAAGTTCATATTGACGCAAAACATGCCAATCGGTCTGCCTTTCTCACCCTGTAATATGCAGGTGCTCGACTTCAACATCTCGCCACCTTTGTTATTACTAAAGTAACTCTTAGGGGTCAGCTCGCCGGTTTGTTCGTACTGGCGCAGCATCTTTAAGCCTAAATCTGTTATCGGCGAGCCCACTTTTCGACCGGTGTGATGACCATTAACGATTTTCACCACTGACTGTTCAAAGCTTTCTAAAGAATGGATCACGACTTCGCAGTGAGGCCCTATTAGATCGGCCATGCTTTCAGCTAGATGGAAATAGCTTTGCAGTAGCGCACGATCTCTAGCTGTAAATTCTGTTTTGAATGCCTGTTCTGCCGCTTTGATCATTTCAGATTACTTTTGTGAACTATAGATGCTGTTATTGTCAACTTTTTGAGTTAACAATTCAACCCTTGAATCAACTTTATGTAACTATGGGACGTTTTTTAGGACTTTTACGCAAGTAATATTTAACTGTGGTTCAAAATATTTGACTTTGGTCATGAAATTTCAGTTTGATGATGCATCTTGAGTTAACAGATTTTGACTATGAGATATGTGTCACATTTTTAAATTCTGCAAACAGTATGATGCGCACCAAGTTAACGATAGTTGACTAAAACAGGTTTCCGGTCACTTTAGTGACCTTTTGGCAAATAGGCCAGTTGTGTGGGATGTGGAGATAAAAATGAAAAGCATATTACAGCGTGGATTTACAACAGCAGAATTTGAGATGCGTGCAACTAAAGCTCAGCAGAAGATGCGCGAGCTAGAAGTTGATGCGATTCTGTTAACTACTGAGCCTAATGTGCGTTACTTTTCAGGCTTCCACACTCAGTTCTGGCACAGCCCGACTCGTCCATGGTTTCTAATCCTACCTGCTGAAGGCAAGCCAATTGCCGTTATTCCTGAAATCGGTGCAAGCGGCATGGCAGGTACATGGGTTGATGACATCCGCACTTGGGCTTCACCACGTCCAGATGACGACGGTATCAGCATTGTAGCTAGCGTGCTTAACAGCCTACCTTCACGTTTTGGTCGTGTGGGTGCCACGCTAGGTATTGAGTCTCACCTACGTATGCCTGTTGCTAACTACTTACAGTTAACCACTTTAGTAAGCAAAGAGTTCGTTGACGTTTCACTAGCGATTCACGACATTCGCCAAGTTAAGTCAGTGACTGAAATTGAAAAGGTGCGTGAAATCTGCCGTATCACTAACGTCGGTTTCGACAAAATCCCAGGTTATGCCAAAGCCGGTATGACTGAGCGTGAAATTTGTAAGCAGTTCGGTATCGACATGCTGATGGAAGGCGCTGATGAATGTCCATACATCATCGCAGGTTCAGGCCAAGACGGTTACGACAGCATCATTATGGGTCCAACTGACCGCGTAATCGAAGATGGCGACGTGCTAATCATCGACACCGGTGCAGTACGTGACGGTTACTTCTCTGATTTTGACCGTAACTGGGCATTTGGCCACGCAAGTGAGCAAACTAAAGCCGCTTACCGCGCAACTTACGAAGCAACCACTATGGGCTTTGAAGCTGCACGCCCAGGTAACACCACTTCAGATATCTACAACGCAATGTGGAAAGTACTAGAAGCTAATGGCGCGCTAGGTAACGACGTAGGTCGTCTAGGTCACGGCCTAGGTATCGAGCTAACTGAGCGTCCATCAAACACGGCAACAGACAACACGATATTAGTACCAGGTATGGTGATGACACTAGAGCCAGGCATGGTTTACGCACCAGGCAAGTCTATGGTTCACGAAGAAAACATCGTGATCACCGAGAACGGTGCAGAGTGGTTAAGCAAGCGCGCTGAACCAGAACTATTGATTATTAAATAACTTAATATAGCCAATGATTTCTCCAAAGGGAGCTGGAGAAATCATACTGAAGAGAATCTCATTATGATGAGTTTTGAAGCCTTTACCTCGTTTGAACAGCCGCTTGAACACAAGCAGGCACCAAGAATTAACCGTGTACACATCGGCTTAGTGCAGTTAAGCACTGACCACAGTTTAGAAATGGACTGGGCTAAGTTACTCGGCACACAAGCAGGCGTATTTAGCTCTCGCGTCTACTACTCAAGCGAAATGACCCCTGAAGCACTTGATCAAATCGCTAGCGGAATCGTTGAAGCGTCTGACTTGATCGCAACAGGTCTACCTATGGATGTGATGGCATTTGGCTGCACATCAGCTTCAATCATTATCGGTGAAGAAAAAGTCGCAGATTTATTGACTCAAAACCGTGGTGACATCCCAGCGACTAACCCATGGACAGCAGCAAAAGCTTCATTCAAGCACTTGAATGCGAAAAAGATTGCTGTGTTCTCTCCATACCCAACTAGCGTTAACTACCCACTGTACCAGCAGTTAACTGATGCAGATTTTGACGTAGTAACACTAGGTTCACTTGGTATCGAACGCGATACCGACATCACTCTAGTCGCTAAAGAATCAATGTTCGCAGCGCTTGAGCAGATGCTAAAAGATTCTGACGCAGAATTAGTATTTATGTCATGCACTAACTTACGTGTACTTGATTATATTGAAGAGATCGAAGCGAAATTCGGCATCCCAGTAGTGTGCAGCAACTCTGCAATGTTCTGGCATGCAATGCACCTAACCGGCAACGTGGCTCAATGCCCAGGTTACGGCAAGCTACTTAATAACCAAACAGCTTAAGCTGTTGACTACCAATTACAAATTGTTGGAAAAATAATAATGACTAATACACAAAAAGGTTGGATGGCTGCTATTTTCGTAGGTCTACTTTGGGGTATTCCGTGGATTGTTGGTACGCCTATTCTTGAGGTGATGGATCCTCAAGTACTTGTTTGGTTACGTTACACTGTTGCATTTATTACACTAGGTTTGATTTTCAACATCGGTCTTGCAACGGGCAAGATGACTAAGAAAGCCGATTTCAAACTTAACTGGGAAAACCGTAAGGACATCTTCTGGGCTGCATGTTGCGGTATCATTGGTCAAGGTTCTTTCAGCTTCCTATCATTCCTATCTTTGGATTATATTACCGCCTCTGAAAACGGCGTGATCCAAGGTTTGATCCCAATCCTAATCTTAAGTGTTGGCTTCTTACGTCACGGTGAGCGTTTCACTGTTATGCAAATCATGTGTGCGCTAGGTGCTTTCCTAGGTGTGGCGATTCTAGTGATGGACCCACAGTCAGAGACTCAAGGCTTCAACATTGGTCACCTAATCTGTTTCGGCTCAGCAGCAAGCTTTGCAACAATGGCTTACGCTCGTGCCAAGCTAGCAGAGAAATACGGTTCAGTTGCGACTATGTTCCACCAGTTTGTATTCGCAGCACTAGGTTTTGGTTTGTACCTGCTAGTTGTAGGCGCTGACTTTAGCTCTGCATTGAATGTATTTAGCTCGCCACTACGCATTATGTGTATCGTTATCTTAGGTGTGTGTATCTCTGGTATGAGCTACCTAGTTTACATCTACGGTATGGAACGTGTAGGTGTTGACGGTACGGGTATGGCGCTAAACCTAATGCCACTGTCTTCATTCATCCTAGCGGTATTTGCACTAGGTGAGCAGGTAACACCGATGCGCTTAATCGCAATCGCAGTGGTTATCACTTCAATGATTGCCTTCATGAAGTTAGGTAACAAGAACAAGGTGAAAGCAGAAGAGGTTGAAGTTGAATTACCTTTAGCGCCAAAGCCTTGCCGCAGCCAATAACTGAGTTATTCAGTTAGCAAATAAAAACCATTTTTATCACCGGTGACCTAGTCACCGGTGCTTGTTAGAAGAGATAAAGAATATGAATATCGAACAGAAAGTTATCGAGTGGCGTCATCACATTCACCAGCACCCAGAGTTTGGTACCCAAGAGCACGAGACTGCAGCATTTGTAGCAAGCAAACTAGAAGAGTTTGGCATTGAAGTACACACAGGTATCGGCGGCACTGGCGTTGTAGGTATTTTAAAGTGTGGTGACAGCGAGCGTTCAATTGGTCTACGTGCCGACATAGACGCCCTGCATATTCATGAAGAAAATACCTTTGATTACGCATCAGTAAACGAAGGCGCAATGCACGCTTGTGGTCACGACGGACACACGGCAATGCTACTTGCTGCAGCGCACGAGCTGGCACAAACTAAAAACTTCGACGGTACGGTTTACTTCATCTTCCAACCTGATGAAGAGCGCGGCACAGGCGCTAAAGCGATGATCGCTGACGGCCTATTCACCCGTTGGAAAATCGACGGCGTGTACGCGATGCACAACCTACCAGGTATTGAAGCAGGTCACTTTGTGACGCGCCCACACTCAGTAATGGCAAGTGAAAGTAGCTTTGAAATCGAAGTACTAGCCACTGGCGGCCACGCGGCTATGCCACACATGGGCACTGACCCTATCGTTGTTGGCGCGCAAATCGTGACTGCAATCCAAACGATCGTATCGCGTAACCTAAGCGCGATTGATGAAACTGCAGTTATTTCGGTAACTGAGTTTGCCACTAACGGTACGGTTAACGTTATCCCAACTAAAGTGACTATCACGGGTGATACTCGTAGCTTTACTGATATCGCGTTAAACAAGATTGAAAAAGCACTTGAACGCGTCGTTGCTGGTCAGTGTATGTCTGCAGGCGTTGATTACACTTACAAGTTTAACAACAGTTTCTTATCGACTATCAACACCCCAGCTGAAACGGCTTTCGCGATTCGCGCGGCTGAAACAGTGGTTGGCGAAGATAAAGTTAACGGCAGCTGTCAGCCATTCACTATCAGTGAAGATTTCTCGTTCATGCTACGTGAAGCACCAGGTTGTTACATCCTAGTAGGTAACGGCGCAGGCTGTGATTGTGGTAGCGTAGCGCTACACAAGCCAACTTACGACTTCAACGACAATATCTTGGTATCTGGTCTGAGATACTGGCAGACGCTTGTTGAGCAGTGTTTGGCTAAGTAATTTGCACATTACTTGATGGTGCTGATTAACGCTTAAGGCTGTGTTTTGAGTTAGTGTCTTGAGGTTTAGGGTTAGCATTGTTAAGTAATCATGCTGAGATTAAGAAGGCTATGAGCTTAGGTTCATAGCCTTTTTTGTTGCTTGGTTTTTGCGCCAAGCGGGCGCAAGGGGAGGAGTTAGACTTCGTCTAACGACTAAAGCAATCAAACTTCGTTTGATAATTCTATCAGGCTGCGCTTGACCAAAGTCGTGAGCTTCCAGCTCACACTCGGGCAAAAGGAGGGTAACAGCTTCCCCCTCTTGGCCATTTCTTTCATAAAGAGTCCTAGCCGCCCCGACGAAGTTACATGCATTAGATACGGGCCTCATACTCCAATAAAAATCACCTAACGACTCAGATGGGACATCCATGCCCCCCCCGAGCCTGAACCATCATCCATGATGGCTCTACGGCATTCTTGAAAGTAAAAAGTTATCTACGTACTTCGGCAACTTCGATGGGGAATTTGGTATTTTCTGTTGCTTCAGTATGTACGTCAGTCTCGCATTTCTATTGAGAACTCAATGGGTGAAATGATTATGCTTTTCTAACTCGGTGCAGATACGGCTTAGGCCTTCGAAAACATGGATGTTTTCGCAGAGCGGTCAGGGATGACGAAAAGCGAGCCTAAGAAGTGTCTGCACATGCGCCGGCTGCAGGCCATTGGAACCATTGATGTTGGAAGATACATCAAATGCTTCCTAAGCATTGATGAAGAAAAGGTTCTCCGCTTTGGGTGAACTTCTAACCTCTGCACATGCGCCGGCTGCAGGCCATTGGAACCACTGATATTGGAAGATACATCAATAGTTACCTAAGAATTAATGAAGTAAAGGTTCACTGCTTTGGGTGAACTCCTAAGTTCTGCACATAAGGTCGTTAATTCACATCGATGTGATCACGACATTCGGGCACCCTGTCCAGTACCCGCTGCAGGCCATTGGAACAACAGGTGTTGTAAGATACATCAACAGCTGCCTAAGAGTTGATGAAGAAAATACGGCATTTTTATCTGCGTACTTCGGTAACTTCGATGGGGATTGGTGTTTTCTGTGAGTTATGAGTGAAACGGTAATTACACTTCCACTTTATATCCTAAGATTATGGTTGCATTTATTAATTCAATATCAACAAGTAAATGATTTTATTTCATCTGTTGCTGCGGGATATTAGCCTTAGTTGCTAGCTAAGGCAGTGAACGTGAATGTTTTTCATTATTACAGTGTTGCAGTAAATGTTTTTTTGCTTAGAATGTTGCCAAATTGTTGTGGCGTGTTTTGAGACGGATTTCAAACACTATAAATAATGTTTTAATACATGGAAGTTATATGTCAGGGTTATTTCGTCAGCAGGCCGTTGAGGCGCAAAAGCAAAAGTTACATGGTGATGTGTCATTGGCGCAACCAATAAGTATCTATGTGTCTGCTACTGTTTTGCTTTCTATTATCATCGCCATTATCTTTTTCCTCTCTTTTTCTCATTACGCTCGTAAAGAAACCGTTCGTGGTTATTTAGTGCCAGATAAAGGTTTAATTAAAACCTATGCTAATCGCAGTGGCAATATCGATGTATTGCATGTGTCTGAAGGCGACATCATTAAAAAAGGCTCGCCGTTAGCTACCATAGTGTTAAGTCGCAGCATGCTTTCAGGCGAAGAATTGAGTGAGTCGTTAATAGATGAGCTTAAGCTACAGCTTACTTTATTAACGACCGAGAAAAAAGTTAACCAGTCTTTATTAGCTAAAGAGACCCAGCGTCTAAAAAATTCCATTACAGATAATAAGCAGGCATTAAATGTGTTTGTAAATTTAGAGGCATTATTAACTGAAAAATTGGCGCTGCAACTTAAGCAACAGGCCCAGCATCAAAAGCTATTCGATGATGGTTACTTATCGACGCTAGATTATCAATCTCAACAACAAAAGCTAATCACTGTAAGACAAGAAATCGAAAACCTTAAATCGAACCAAGTACAAATACAAAGCCAACTTAATGGCGCTCTATCTGAATTAGATATTTTACCTAGCCAATACGCACTTAAAGGCGGTGATATTGAAAGACGCCGCTCTGAGCTAAAGCGTCAAATTGATGAAACAGAAAACAGCTATCGCTTTGTTATTCGTGCAGCTGAAGCGGGAACCGTTGCCTCAATTCAAATTGTCGAGGGAGAGTTTATTGCGACAAATCGCCCCTTAATGAGCCTTATCCCTCAAGGAGCGCAGCTAGTTGCTGAGTTACTGCTTCCTACTCGAAGCGCGGGTTTTGTTAAATCAGGCGATGAAGCAAGGCTGCGTTTCGATGCCTTTCCCTATCAACGTTTTGGATTTTTAGAAAGCCGAGTTTCTCGCATCGATAAAGCATTATTGCTTGATGGTGAGGCTAAAGTGCCCGTTGCTTTATCTGAACCGGTATACCGCATTAGAACCCAGCTATCTAAGCAAGATATGTTGGCTTATGGCGATAGCTTTCCCCTAAAAAGCGGTATGTTACTCGAAGCCGATATTGTGCTTGATAGACGTAGTTTGCTGGATTGGCTACTGGATCCAATCTATAGCTTGCAAGGGAGGGTTGGCTAATGGTTGCTAAGTCTACAGATAACATCAATCCTCCATCCGATCCTATAGAGCTATTAGAGTTTTCGGGGAAAAAGCGCGTACCACTCATTTTGCAGGCGGAAATGGCTGAGTGCGGCCTTGCTTGTATGGCAATGATTGCTAGCTTTCATGGTCACAAGCTCGATATGGCAGCGTTAAGAAAGCGCTTCACCGCAGACTTAAAGGGCATGAACTTACAGCAACTCATCGCGCTCAGTGACAATATGGGGCTAGCCAGCCGAGCACTGAAATGCCCAATAGAAGAGGTCGGTAAACTGTCTTTGCCTTGCGTGCTGCATTGGGACATGAACCATTTTGTGGTGCTTACAGGTGTGACCAAATCAGGTGTGACGATTAATGATCCGGCTCTAGGCAAAAGAAAGTTAACCCTAAAAGAGTTCACCGAGCACTTTACCGGTATTGCGCTTGAACTTACGCCAACAAAGGGCTTTCAGCAACAAGATGAGCGTCAGCAGATGCGATTATCGCAGCTGTGGAGCAAAATGACTGGGTTAACTAAAACCTTAGTCACCCTATTTGTGTTATCGATCTTGCTGCAAGTATTCGCCCTAGTCACACCTTACTACATGCAATGGGTGGTCGATGAAGTATTGATTAGCCACGATAAACCACTTTTAGTGGTACTCGCCATCGGCTTTGGCTTATTAGCCATAATAAATGTGGTAACGACAGGTGTGCGCAGTTGGTTGGTGCTTAGAGTCTCAAGCTTACTCAATATGCAGATGGGCGTGAACTTATTGCAGCACCTGTTGAAACTGCCAATGAGCTATTTTGAGAAGCGCCACATTGGTGATTTAGTTTCACGCTTTGGCTCGTTGGCTCAGGTACGTGAACGCCTAACAACAGGCCTAGTGGAAACCGTAGTTGACGGTGTTATGTCAATTGCCGTGTTAATCATGATGTTAGTTTATAGCGTGAAACTAACGTTAGTCGTAGTTGCAGCTATTGCCATATACGCAATATTGCGCCTTGCACTGTATCGACCATTACACCGCGCAACGGAAGAGTCGATTCAAGCAAGCGCCAAAGAGCAGACTAACTTTTTAGAAAATATTCGCGGTATACAAACCATCAAGCTATTCACCTGCGAGCCACAAAGACAAAGTGTGTGGCAAAACCGCTATAGCGAAGTGATAAATGCAGATATTCGCCTAGGCAAGCTCAATATTAGCTTTGATGCTGCCAATAAACTGCTATTCGGTATTGAGAACATTATCGTTATCTACCTAGCCGCAACCATTGTGATGAGTGGTGGCTTAACCATTGGTATGGTTTTGGCGTTTATCGCTTACAAAAATCAATTAACAGCACGTTTTGCCAGCTTAATTGAGCAGCTTATTTTGTTTCGTATGCTGCGCCTGCACCTTGACCGTATTTCAGATATCGCTCTGCACGACCAAGAAGCAAATCGTGATAGCAACCTGCAACTAAATGACGTGGTCGGTAAGCTAACGCTCGAGCGGCTGAGTTACAGTTATGCAGATAACGAGCCCAATGTCATTAACGATGTGTCGTTAACCATCAATGCCAACGAGTCGGTTGCCATTGTGGGCGAATCGGGCTGCGGTAAAACCACCTTAGTTAAATTGATGTTAGGGCTATTAACCCCGACCAAAGGGCGCATCTTGCTCGATGGTCAAGACATCACTCAAATCGGTTTAACTCAATACCGTCAACAAATTGCGGCGGTGATGCAAGATGACACGCTCTTATCGGGCTCTATCGCCGACAACTTAACCTTTTTTGACCCTGAGCCGAATTATTTACGTATGCAACAGTGTGCACAATTGGCTGCAATTGAATACGACATTAGTAAGATGACCATGGGCTATAACACGCTAGTAGGGGATATGGGCAGTCAGTTCTCGGGTGGGCAAGTGCAGCGGTTATTGCTCGCTAGAGCCTTGTATCAGCAACCAAGCTTACTGTTTATGGATGAAGCGACTAGCCATTTGGATATCGACAATGAAGCCAAGATCAGTGAACAAATTAAACAGCTTAATATGACCCGAGTCATCATTGCTCACCGGCCAGAAACCATAAAACAAGCGCAGCGAGTTGTCGTGATGCATCAGGGGAAGGTGTATACGCCCGAAGAAATGCAGCAATTAGCGGAAGGCGGGCAATAGCACATCTAAAGGGGAAAAGAATTTTAAACGATGGGGTATTTGGCTCAAAAAGAGCGAAATAAATGATCGGTTAAAAGCAAGGGCGCGGCAACTTTAGCGGGAAACCGCGCCCTTGGTCAGCCGCTTAAGGTTTGGTAACTCTTATCGAGCAGCTAAGCACTTAGGCAAACATAACGTTAAGTAGTTTAAATTAGGGAAGATATTATGCAAGAGTTAACACAAAAAGAGCTCCAAGAGGTTAATGGTGGTGGATGGTTTGGGTTTGGTAGTGGCTGGGGCTCTTTTTTTGGAACTAGGATGAGCTTATTACCAATGCCTGGTACCCCATCAGTTCCAATGGCTTAAATTATGAAACCTCCCTTTGATGATCAATGTCCTTCTTGTGGGTCTAGAGAGACTTATATCGCATGGAATATCACTACGATAGTGTTGTTTCCATTGTTGTTAATTATTTTCTTTTTTTTTGGTGTGCAACTTTTACCATTAAAAATGCACTGCAACAATTGTAAGAGTACATTTGATAATCAAAGGTGATGTTTTAAGTGAAAGCATATGCTCAGTTGTTTAAGGTTTGGTAACTCTAATCAAGTTGCTAATAACTTAGGCAAACATAACGTTAAAATTTAAATTAAGGAAGATATTATGCAAGAGTTAACACAGAAAGAAATTCGGAAAGTAAATGGTGGCTTTGTTGCTCTTTATTGGGTGGGGGTTGATGCCGTACATGCTTACAGGACATATAGCGCCGTACGATTTGTTACTCACGCAACAGCTGGAGGAGCGCTTTGGGATGAAATAAAAGAGATTGCTAAGGGAGAACCTGCTGCGAACTGATTCTTAATTAATTAATAAGTGTAAGGTCTCTATAGGAGCCTTACATTTATTATGCGAGGGATAGACAAATGTTAACTAATTATTGTCCAAATTGCGGTGACTCAATTAGCTTTAAACATAGACTTGTTTTTATTTATAGGGAAATAATTGAGTGTAATAGTTGTGGGGCTACAGTAACACCAACTATTACCGGCGGTTTTATTGGTGTGCCTTTTGGAGCTATAACTTGGTATTGGGTTGATGTTAGCCTGCAAGCTGTAGGTACTCCTTCAGTTTTATCTGCTTTTTTCGGATTTTTATCTTGTATGTTAATAATTAGGCTGGGTTATGTTTTTTCTACAATTATCACTTTCGATAATTGAAGAATAAATAAAGATAAAATAACTAAGACACAGGAAAATAACTAAAAATAACTAAGACACCCAGAATCGTGCTGGCTAGAGCTTTGTATCAGCAACCGAGTTTGCTGTTTATGGATGAAGCGACTAGCCATCTGGATATCGACAACGAAGCCAAAATTAGTGAGCAAATTAAACAGCTTAAAATGACCCGAGTCATCATTGCTCACAGGCCAGAAACCATTAAGCAAGCGCAGCGAGTCGTCGTGATGCATCAGGGAATAGGATCAATTAGGCCACCCATTGTTAATTGTGCATTTTTCACCTTACCACTAAACTTTAGTGATTGCTGAAATGGGAGGTGATTATGCCCCGTGCCAGAAACAATAATTAAAAACAATAATTAAGACACCCAGAATTGTGCTTACAGGTTTCCTCTACTAGGCTTTAGTTATGGCTGAATAGAGGAGCTTGTTATGCCTACACCAAGAAAGGCGTTAGTGAGCTTAGAGGATACGCCATTTTATCATTGCATATCTCGCTGTGTTAGAAAGGCATTTTTATGTGGTGTTGATAAGCATACAGGCCAATCCTATGAGCATAGGCGTGAAAATAACTAAGACACCCAAAATTGTGCTTACAGGTTTCCTCTACTAGGCTTTAGTTATGGCTGAATAGAGGAGCTTGTTATGCCTACACCAAGAATGGCGTTAGTGAGCTTAGAGGATACGCCGTTTTATCATTGCATATCTCGCTGTGTTAGAAAGGCATTTTTATGTGGTGTTGATAAGCATACAGGCCAATCCTATGAGCATAGGCGTGACTGGGTTGAACAACGTTTGTTGCAGCTTGCAAAGGTGTTTGCCATTGATATCTGTGCGTTTGCGGTTATGAGCAATCACCTGCATCTTGTATTACGGGTCGATGCAGAATTAGCGAAGTCTTGGTCAGATATCGAGGTTGTCACGCAATGGCAAAAACTGTTTAAAGGCGACAGCCTGAATCAGGCTTTTATCAAAGGTCAGCCACTTGAGTCCTATCAGCAAGCCATCATCAACAATCGGGTTAAAGAGTACCGTATAAGGTTGATGGACATCTCGTGGTTCATGCGAGCGTTGAACGAACCCATAGCCCGAAAGGCTAATGCAGAGGATAAGTGTAAAGGGCGCTTTTGGGAGGGGAGATTTAAGTCTCAAGCACTGCTTGATGAGGCTGCAGTCTTGGCTTGCATGGCATATGTCGACTTAAACCCTATTCGAGCCAGGATGGCTAATTCACCAGCAACCTCAGACTTCACTAGTATTCAATTACGTATAAAAGCAGCCTTGAAAGGGAAGCAGCCAGATTCGTTACTGTCTTTTGTGGGAAATGAACATCAAGACATACCTAAAGGATTAATGTTTAATGCCAAAGATTACCTTCAACTGATTGATGATACAGGTCGTATCCAACGGCATGATAAAAGAGGGTCGATCAGTCACTCCTCTCAGCAACTGCTTCATCGTTTGAATATTCCGGCTGAAAACTGGCTTAAAATGACCGCAGAGTTCACGACAATCTTCAAAGGTCCTGTGGGCAATACACAAGAGCTGACGACTTATTGTGAACACCTTGAACGTAAAAGGCGACAAGGTGCCGCCAATTGTCACCGATGGTTAGATTGTAGTTAGTCTTTTTTAACTTACTCAACTTTTCAAATTACCAAACAGTTGTTTGGCGTTTCTGCTGTGTGAAATTCACTCAGGTTGTCAATCGTCTACTCGTAAATCATGTTCAGCTCGTGCTAGCGTGCTTATGAGACAGCCATGGACGTTTTAGGTGAGTTGGAAACAACCAAGTTCAATGCTTAGTTCTAGCTAGCTGTGAAGTAAATAATAATGGATGTCTAAATTATATTTTTGACCTAGTAATGGAGTTTTACTCCATTAGCTTAAGCTGACTCTTACCGTATTCGGTGGCAAACGGCATCGCCTCTTGGGGGCTGAGTGTGAACTCGTTTTCACAGCCGCTGCCGTTAGGTGTTTCCCATAGCTCGATGCCTTTTGGGCTGAGGGTGAGGTAGAAATAACCTGAGCCGTCTGAGTTATCGCAATCCTCAAAAACTTCCATGTCGGCAAATAGCTTTTCGCGTAGGGCTGGTGGCAGTTGGTGACACATTTCATCAAGGGCTGCATCGTCTCTAAACCATTGCCATGGGTTGAATGGTTGGCCATCACTAAGATTGAAGCTAGTGAAAGTACGGTTGATGCCACCAGCGCCATAACCTGCTGCCCAGCGGTAAAATCGTACGCTTAGCCAATCTTGGTTAATAAAATCGATTTCAGCTCCAGTTTCATCTGTGATTGGCAGGCCGGTTTGCGCCAACATTCTGCGGCGGGTTTCAAAGGTTTCTGCAAGTTGAGTCTTACTCGTTAGTTTCTGCTTTAGCCACTGGTTAATCGCCGGTATGCCTGCTTGCTCGCCTTTAAGCTCCAAGCTGATTTCTGTGCCATAGCTGAGTTGGCGATAGCTAGTCTGCTGAGATCCTGATAACTGAGGATTAGCTTGGTCAGAAGTAGATGACTCAGAGTCTTCATTCTCAAATGGCTGCCATTTACCACGGCTAAGCTTTGGCGCTGTTTCTAGTGGCTGGTTGAAAGCATCGCTGCTGCAGTCATTGATGCCATCAGGACTGATTTGGCGTTCAAGCGTAATGGCTAATGATTTTGTGGGCTTATTTTGAGAGGGCTCAGTATTGGACAACTCTTTATTGAACCTCTCGGTTTTAAAGCGTTCTTTATTGAACCAGAGCCCCGTAAGTTGCTGATCGCTGACATTATCAAACTGCCAGAAGTCAGTTTGCTTGTCTTCTTGCCAATGGTTATCGACCTGCTCGAGTCTAATTGGCGTTAAGTAACGCTGATAGTAATAACTGCCTGTGCCGTATTCATTAAAGCAGACACGAATTTTGCTCTTGCCTAAGGTGCCTTGCCAGATCCCGCTTAAGTCATCGGCGGCGAATACTGGAAAAGCAATACTTGAAACTAGTGAAGCGAAAATACAAGGCAACATCCGAGTGTACATAGGGCTTGTCTCTGGGTGTGACTAAAAAAACGTCAATCAAGCTGAATGATAGGCTTGGATTTAAAGCGACACATTAGCGGATTAGTGATTTTAAATCAAAGTGTTCAGCAAGAATAACCAAGACGGCTAGAATCATATACTTCAATATTTCTCGTTAATGGACCCAATTCATAACATCAAGCCTTTTGCACTTTCATGTTCGATTTTGAGCTGAAAAGGTTTCATGATTTTGCTGGGTTAGCGTATGCAATAATGCATCGTCAAAGTCGCAATGCTTATCCTCGATAAACGGCTGCAGCGTCTTGACGCAATCAACATCTCGCTGCTGAACAGCACATCAAGATAACAATATTAGGATCTGTATATGAATAACAATGAGATCGCCGAACTTTACCCGCCAATAGAACCTTATCATCAAGAAATGCTGAGAGTGTCTGATGTTCACGAAATCTATGTTGAGCAATCAGGTAACCCTAATGGCAAGCCGGTGATATATCTGCACGGTGGGCCTGGTGCTGGTACCGATCCTCAGTGTCGACGTTTATTCGACCCTGCCTTGTATCGTATTGTTATTTTTGATCAAAGAGGTTGCGGTAAAAGTACCCCAAAAGGCTGCCTCGAAGATAATACAACCTGGGGTCTTATTAGCGATATGGAGCAGATTAGAGCGCATTTAGGCATTGATACATGGCAAGTCTTTGGTGGGTCGTGGGGCAGCACACTGGCGCTGGCTTATGCGATTAATCATCCACAAGTTGTTGATGAGTTGGTATTGCGTGGAATATTTTTGCTGCGCCGTAAAGAAATTTTATGGTTCTATCAGTGGGGGCACACGCTATTCCCTGATTTATTTGAGCAATATATTGGTTTTATCCCTGAAGATGAGCGTGATGATGTGATTCATGCCTATTACAAGCGCCTTACCAGTGATGATAAAGCGTTAAGAATCGCTGCTGCGCGAGTGTGGGGAAAATGGGAAGGCAGCATGTTATCTGTGTTACCCGATCCGGCTCGTGAAGAGCACTTTAGTTCAGATGAATTTGCCGAAGCATTTGCTCGTGTTGAGTGCCACTACTTTGAAAACCGTGCATTCTTTCCAAGCGATAATTATCTACTCGAGAATATCGATGTCATTCGTCACATTCCTACTGTTATCGTACAAGGGCGTTATGATGTGATCACACCTTTTGAAGCGGCTTGGGATCTACATAAAGCGTTCCCAGAGGCGAAGTTTTTAGTGATCCCAGATGCAGGGCACGCGGTTAGCGAGCCCGGGATCAGAACAGCATTGATAGAAGCGACGGATTTCTTTGCTAACAAGTAGCAATATCCATGGCTGAGTGTTTCGAACATATTAAACTATAGAGCTCTGAAACGAGCATCTTGAGGTCATTTGGGTATAGATGGATGCTCTGGGTAATCATATGCAAGATTAATTTCTAAAAGCTGAACCTAGCTTAAGGAATTTCTTATATTTTGCGCGTAGGATCCTGCGCCTGCTGCGCTCTTATATTGATCAAGATACATTGATTGAGAGAGAACAGTATAAACACAACAGCCATGCCTTATGCGTGGCTGTTGTGTTTTTACTGTTGGGCAACGTTGCTAGCTAGCATTGAATATGATTTAAGAGGATTGCACGTGAGCATTTTGTTTTCACCCAGCCATATTGGCAACATGACACTGAAAAACCGCTTTGTAAGAAGTGCGACGTGGGAAAATATGGCAACTGAAACTGGCCATATGACCGACAAGCTGTACTCGGTGTATGAAGAGCTGGCTAAAGGTGAGGTGGGATTAATCGTCACGGGCTACGCCAACATTGTGGCTGAAGAAAAGCCTAACGCTGGCATGATGGGCATGTATGACGACTCGTTTATCGCTGAATACCAAAAGCTAACTGAGCTGGTACATGGTTACGACTCGAAGATTGTTATGCAGTTGGCTTATGGTGGCACTAAGACCACTTACAATGTGGGTGAGCGAGTGATCTTTGCCCCGAGTGCCATTGCTGAGCGCGGTACTCAAACCTTGGGTAAGGCGATGACTAAAGCCGAGATCGATTACATCGTTAACGCGTTTGCACAGGCGAGTCGCCGCGCGCAAGAGTCTGGTTTTGATGGGGTTGAAATTCATGCTGCGCATACCTA
The DNA here is from genome assembly GCF_052977265.1 of Shewanella sp. 0m-8. NCBI lineage: Bacteria > Pseudomonadati > Pseudomonadota > Gammaproteobacteria > Alteromonadales > Shewanellaceae > Shewanella > Shewanella sp. 0m-8. The sequence continues at coordinate 18,451 of NZ_JBRIMB010000005.1, forward strand.
TCTAATCAATCAGTTTTTAAGCCCTTATTACAACCAGCGAGAGGATGAATACGGCGGCAGTCTTGAGAACCGCATGCGCTTTTTGCTGGAGATCTACGCTGAGATCCGCAAGTTGGTTGGCGAGGACTACCCAATTCTCGTTAAGTTAACCGCCTCTGAGTTTTTCGATGGTGGCTTAACTTTTGATGAGACCCGCAGCATCTGTAAGAAGCTGGAGTCCATTGGCGTCGATGCAATTATTATATCCGGTAACATTCACGGTAATGCTAATGCCGTGGTAGGTGAATCATTCGATGGTTATACCATACAAAGTGAAGGTTACTTCCGTGAATATGGCGCAGTGATTAGCCAGGAGGTAAACGTCCCCATTATTACCGTTGGCGGCCTAGCGGATATCTGCGCCATTGAAGAGATTGCAGCGAGTACTCATATTCAGTTCTTTGCTCTTTCAAGACCTTTACTTGCCGAGCCACACCTGCTTAAGCGTTGGTCTGAGGGGAGTACTGCAGAAGTGGATTGTGAAAGATGTTCAAAGTGCCGTACTAAGCGCGGTAATTTCTGTGTGGTGTATAAGAGGCGATAATTGCTTGCTGACGCTGTTAGCGTTAAGCGATTCTTGTTTTGTATGGCACGATGATATCGTGCCTGCTACTTTGACACTGTTCTAGCCGCTCCTGCCACACTCCTCTACAGGTACTTTTACAACTTCCCTTTATATCAATCACTCTCTCCCACCAGTTTCAATCAGCAGAATCGCACAGAAAAATCCACGTTACAGCTTGTTTGTTAGAGAGAACTGTCGTGTTGATTTAATGTGCTGGAACAACCTAATAAAGTGAATTATGCATGTTTAGGCTCGATTTTGCCCGAAAGCCTCATTTATATGCTTTTAACCTAAAGACGTGAGGCGTTATAACCATTTTATGCGTGTCCATAAAGCCTGTCTATAAAGGGGTTGGTTGTGTTTTGGTTGTTTTCTGAACGCCTAATTTTTGGCGGGTAAAACTATGTGAGAACTTGGTCACAATTCTGATTGATTCGAGAGATAAGTTTGTCGACAGTTAGGCTAATTAACATTATTTTATCCTTAGTCCATATTAATCGTAATCTGGATAACTTTCGAGTGTTATAAGACTCACAAAAAAAACCGTTCACACACAATACTCATACTCTTTAACTTAGTATCAAACCCGTCTGGTTCTCTCAGTGCGGCGAGCAGCCTGTGGCGTGCACTTAATCAAATCTGTTTTTAGGTTGTTGCGGACAATAAAAATGAAAAAGCACTTTGAGCTTATCGACAAGCCGACATTTTTCGGCGCGTTAGTATTACTGTTTTCTGTGGTTCTCCCCTTACTGGTATTTCCTGAACAAGGGGCGCAATGGATTGCGGTAGCTAAAACGTTTATGACAGACAAATTAGGCTTTGCCTATTTAGGTCTGGGATTGGCTGCTTTTTTCTTCATGATCTATATCGTGTTTTCAGATATCGGCCAAATCAAACTGGGCGATCCTGATGAAAAGCCTGAATTCGCACTGGCGTCTTGGGCGGCTATGCTATTTTGTGGTGGTATCGGTGCCAGTATTCTTTACTGGGGTACTATTGAGTGGGCTTATTACTACCAAAACCCACCTTTCCAGCTAGAAGCGGGAAGTGAAGAAGCGGTGCGTTGGGCGGCAACCTACGGCTTGTTTCATTGGGGACCAATCGCTTGGTGTATCTATATGATCCCAGCCATCCCTATCGCTTACTTCTTTTATGTGCGTAAACAGCCTGTACTTAAGGTATCAGCTGCGCTTATGCCTGTAATTGGCGAAGCAAATAGTTTTGGTAAATTGGGTAAAGTCATCGATATTCTATTTATCTTCGGTCTTTTAGGCGGCGCGGCAACCACGTTAGGTTTAGCGGCCCCTTTGATCAACGAAGGTATTAGCTACTTGTTTGGCATTCCAGCCTCGACGGGTAGTCAAATTGGCGTGTTGATGGTGTGTACGGCCATTTTTGCTTATTCATCTTATATGGGGATGGATAAAGGCATCAAGATCTTGAGTAATATCAACTTCTGGGGTGCGTTAGCTTTGCTGCTGTTTGTACTGATTTGTGGTCCAACTATTTTCATGTTGGAAACCGGTTTAGACTCAATCGGTCGCATGCTATCTAACTTCTTTGTTATGGCGACTTGGGCTGAACCTTTTGGTGGTATGGGAACCTTTGAGGATACACACTTTCCACAAGATTGGACCATTTTTTACTGGGCGTGGTGGTTAGTATTTGCACCGAGTATGGGTCTATTCGTTGCGCGTATTTCTCGTGGTAGAACAATCAAGCAGATGGTATCGGGTGCGGTATTCTTCGGTTCACTCGGTTGTTCATTGTACTTCATCATCCTAGGTAACTACGGTTTATCGTTGCAGCTATCTGGACAGCTTGATGTGGTTAGCATTCTTAATGCTGAGGGCGCGACTCGCGCGATCTTCGCGATTTTAGAAACACTGCCGTTTAGCACTGTCGTCATCGCACTATTTACGCTGTTATGTGTGATTTTTACCGCCACCACGTTTGACTCGATTTCTTATATTCTGGCGTCGGTTGTACAAACCAATGTGACCGAAGATCCGATGCGTTGGAACCGTTTGTTTTGGGCATTCACCTTGTCATTAATGCCGTCGGCCCTATTGTTTATGGGGGGCTTGGCAACCTTGCAAACTGCGGCTATTGTAGGTGGTTTGCCGTTATTGATTATCGCAGTTATGTTGATGATCTCTGGCGTTAAAGCAGCGACCTTAGACTTAGCGCATCAAGATGATTATGTCGATCCGGTGATCAATATTTCTGATCTGCCAGATGTTGATCCTTGGAGTAAGGAAGGTCAGGCATTGGCACGTTTTGAAGGACTGCGTGATAACGCGATTGAAGCGGCAGAGCTTGAGCGTGAAGCTAACGATGCTATCTGGGAGCTGAAAAAGCAATTGCGTAGAGAAGCGCTGGCACGCGGAGAGTCGAGTGTTGAGCTAGGTGACGCACCCGATGAGATTATCGAGCAGCTACGCCAGTTAACAGATGATTCGATGAAGGCTAAACAAACTAAGTTAGAAGCATCACAGCTAGCACAGGAAGCGCGAGTTGGCTTTGATACGCTTATGCGTGAGAAGGAGCAAGGGGAAGCCTTGCAGGCTCAGGAAGATGTTAAGTTAGCGATTCAAGCAAGATTGAATACACCTAGCTAAGTAAGCATATTGTTAGCGCTGTATAGCGTGTGAGTTCAATACCAGTTAAAGGATTTACTGGTATTGAGCGTCAAACTCAAGAGACAAAAAAGCCGCTGATTAGCGGCTTTTTTATTAATAAAGTATTGATAATGAACGGATTATCTCATTGTGTGAAAGTACTGCCACACGTGGAATCTGGAAGATTTCTGTAAAGCCTTTAACAGCAAGGCGTATGTGTATTTTCCAGAAAAATGAGTTTTGACAGTCATTTTTCCTAAAAATATAGATATCAACATATCATTTTCCAGACTATTTATCATTAATCGAATCAGCGTTTAGTATCTTTATTCCACTCAACTTGCTTCCAAAAACCGTTCTCTTTCCAAACAACTCCTTCTGCTCTTCGACCGCAAAAGTTTTTGTTGCTTCCATTAGGATAAGCGCTTCGTTCAGCAATCATCAGCCAAACTGGCTCGATTCCAAAGTTTTCAGAATAGGAGTTGAGAGCATCTTCATCAATGATGACTGAGGTTTGCTCCTCGAAAGAGCTATTAGATTGCACTACTATGCTGCCAAGATTATCTATCCATTGATAAGGGGTCTTTTCAGACATAGAAATTTTCAGCTCATCAGCAAACCACTTTTGTGGCATATACAGGGAAAACCCATCTGGAAGTGATTTATCAAGGTGGCTCTCCCAAAGGTAGTTAGCTACAGGTATTGCAAATTCACATCCATCAGATGAACGTTCTGTATATTTTTCAGATGACCAAGTTTCACGCCAATATGCTTCGTGTAAGTAAGGCCCATCTGTAAACTCCACTGGCCGATAAGAGTGACCATCTATGGACTGATTTGACTCCAGAAATGCCGCTAACTCTTTTGCTTTCCCTCGTTTCACGAATAAACAATAAAAGAATCTGAATTCTTCATACCGAAGTCCATGCTCTCCTGGGCAAGGCTCGTTATACTTTTGCTTATCTAAGTTGAACTCATACAATGCTAGCCAGCTTTTACCTTCCTTATCAACTTTTACAATTTTATTCTTCATAGACTGAGTTGGATCTTCGTCAAAAGGCCAGAGCTTTAGATATTCTTCATTAACTTTTGGAAGTTTGATATTAGGCTCTGTCATCCAGCTGTTAGAGTGAGCATTAGGAATTATGCTTTGATTCCCGTTTGGCAGAATTGTAGGCTCAATATTACGACGGAAATCTTGGTGGCTATACCGATAGATACATGGTTGCTCGGGCCAGTCTTGCAGATACCAGAAGTTATCCGCCAGACGAGCTTGTAGCTCATCTAGGGCAATACGTTGATATTTTTTGCCAATTCGCTCAAAGTCATTTTCATGTCTAGAGTTGGTAGAACCGTATCCATCTCTAGGGAACAGTTTAGAGCTCCAACCCAGACGATAAGCCCTCTTAGTGATCCACAGTCGGCACTGCTGAACATCAATTTTCTTAAATTGTTCTTGGTTGCCATCACCTAAATACTCAATCTTGAATCTTATTTTCTCCTCTTCGTTTAGAAGGTCTTCTAAACTACAGAGGGCATTATGTCTTTCTTCTTTACACTTATTTTCTTCTTGTAAAATTTCTTCTTCATTTTTATCTCCAGCAAATGACAAGAAAGCTACCATGCTAGAGGCATGGGATGCTTTTTTGAACTCCTCTAACGCCAGGGCTCGGCCGCTATAAGGTTGAATTACATCTTGGATAAAACGATGTTTACGTTTCTCTTTTGATATAGGTGCTGGCTTATCAAGTGCTGTAGTCAAAAAGCTATCGACGCGTCCAGGAATACTATACTTCCCGTAATCCCCCCACTCACTAGATGCGGAATCGAAGATTTGTTTCCCACCGCACGCTTCAGCAATAGCCTCAACTTCTTCATTATTCAGATCAAACTTAGGTACATCATTTTTAAATGGGGAGTAGCAATTTTCTAAAATAACTTCATCGCATAGGGCACCCTTTGCATCGGCTAGTTCAACTATCCCCAATGCGTAGTCTCTGGTAAGCAAGGCTACAGGTGGTTTTTTATCAGCAAAAATCTTTGTATAGGTGTTTTTTGAGTAGGTACTTAATCGTTCATTACTCTGTTCTATACAGCACGCACCAAATGCTGCAGCATACAGCCGCTCAATAACATATGGATCATTACAGTCATGCATTTTATCGAGTAAAAAGCCATATATTCCTAAATTTGATATAAATAGTTTGGTTAGTGCCTTTGTCGCTCGGTCTCGTAAGGTCATGTAAGATGATGACAGCGACCATACCAATACGATAGAAGCCAGCTCCATGTGTTTAACTTCAGTAGTTAGTTCAGAAACTGATAATGCCCAGGACACCACACGATCAATTTGGCTCAATTCTTCTCTCGAAGCCCAATTTACCCATTGAGTCCAGCGGTGATCTCTTTCTGGCATTGAGTACTGCTTTAGATGAGTATGCAAATGCAAAGCATTAAACGGATGCTCAATCGCCATTGAAACTTCCACTAGAAGTCCATATGGTTCGAGGTACCTGCCGTCTAGTTTTTTTGATAACTCGCTTGTTGAACCAGAAAAAGCATCAGGACTTCTCCATTTAAAACTTTCTCCAAATCCCACTTGAAGTAGTTGTTCTTCTTGCCAGTGTTGTTCCCAATTGGGCAATGTTTTGGCAAATTCTAATTTAAGCTTCTCTGGGTATACTGTAGATAACGCACTAACCAACCCCGCATATTTGGATTTAACACCATGAGCCAAGCTACCACGGTTAAACAAAAAATTAAGTGGACCATTTTTATCGAAGGCTATATGCGCTTGCTCAATAGTTATCTTCTGAGTCAGAGCTATAGCCATAAGATGATCTTGAAATCTTTGAAACGAAAAGCGTACCAACTCTGAAGGAGAATCGAGTGGATCTGCATTTTTAGAGTAAGGAGGTGGGTCTCGTCGAAACAAACTTGTTTGAATCAGAACCTCTAACCAAGTTTTTCCTTCTGGTGGGGTTCTATCTTTAAAGCTGTCCTTGGCAAGTGTTGTAGCCTGTTCAAGTTCTACATAGTCGCAAGCATCTGCTGCCATTTTATTTGCAATCAACCTGACACACTGCAAAATTGATTTTGAAATAGCACTAGAGTCAGCCGTTTCTACCCCTGTACGCCAACTTAAGGCATCTAAATAGAGCACCATAATTTGAGATATACCAGTTAGGCCACGTGGGAACTCCTTTTCACCTTTTGCATGCAAAGCTTCACAGGTACTTTTTAGAAATAATGGATTACTAAACTCTGGCGATAGCCATGGCGTATTCGGTCTAGCTATACCTTTACTATCAAGGTAACGAATCGCTGCTTGCTCCAGCTCTTTAGGTGTCGAAAATCCATTTATCTTAAATTTAGGTAAAGTTGCCTTGAGGGAGCTAGGGAGTGAGTATGTTAGATACTCTTCCCTACATGAGAACACTGCGGCCAAATAAGGAAACTTTTTAATTTCATTAACAAACTCGGCTAAGTGCTGTCTCCAATATTGTGAACCTACACCTTCGTTAATTGCATCAAATAGTAGAAGAGTCCGTTCACCAATTCGTTCACCTGCAGCGTTAAGCTGCCCCAGAACATCGTCAGCAGAGCTTCCTTCTATTCCTAGTAGAGCAGCGAGTTGCGGCCAAAATACTGAATTTGAAAAGCTCTGACCTAGAACTAGAACTGTTGGCAAGCCTTCGCTTTCTCGTTGCTCCGCGATCTGCCCAAGAATATGAGACTTTCCAGCTCCTGCTGGTCCATGAATCACCGCACATTGTTGTGCTTCAGCTTCAACATTAGGATGGCGAATAGTGTCACTCAATGCACTGCTAGCTGAAGAAACATCACGTAGGCTTTTAAAAGTGTTTTTCAGTCTCTGACTATCGCTCTCATTAAGTTCCTTTTTGTCGATTAAACTATATTGACTTTCGAGTGACCATACAGCTTCACGAAGAGAATTTAATGAACTGACTGTAGAGTTAGTGTCCCATTTTTGGCTAAAGTCACATTGAAATGTGTTTTTAAGCTCTACTAATTCACTCAACGCTTTAGTGGCTTGCGAAAATGCATCAGTACTTGATACAGGCTCTATTGATGAGAACTCAGCATTCGGGATTCTTGTTTTTTTTAGTTCATTAAAAGCATTTATTAACTGCTTAGTTATTCGAGGACCACGAGTTAAAGTATCAAATAAGGCTTCAATCGTTACTTCTACGTGGTCATCAGGGTTAAAACGATCGTCTAGTGTGCTTTTAGCAACATCGACTTGGTTTTGAAACCAAGCATCGTTTAAAACTACTTTGCCAAACCAATACTTGGCCAAAGCGGCGTTTTCAGCCCTGAGTAACATGTCTCTCAGATCGGTTTCTGACCAAAGTTTAAAATGAATTTCAATGGATTTTTCCGCAGCCCAACCTTTCCATGTTTGTACTCGATCGTTCCACTTCTCCCATTGAGACTTTCCTTTTGTTCCCTTATTTGGAGTAAGATCTTTTGGTAATGCGAAGACATATTCTTGAAGCTCAGGATGTACTTTTAATGCTTGCTTTACAGATTCATCCATTTGCTGCCATTGGGCAGTATCTAGTGAGGGAAAAAACTTCGCCTGATAACCTATTTTTTTTCCATTACTGAGAAGCCAGATTGCTTCGACTCCACCATCTCCGCCACAACCATCATTGGGTTGATACTCTATACCGCCTTCCGGGCATTCACGTCTGGCGAGTACACAAACGAGATCTTCAAAAGACTCTCTTTGACCTTTGTTAAAGGCATTGATGGTAGAAAAATCGATCAAAATTTTGGTTCCCTTATAGAAATCACATATGAGTAACTGAGGAGTTGCTTACTCTATTTATCAAGCTCTTTACTCTTTACTCATTACGAAGCAGTAATTGTTGTAATTCATTGGCGATGAGATCTAGCGAAGCAATTACACCGTCCATTACGAAATCAAGTGCCTTTCCATAACCGCTACTTAGGTTAGCTGTATCAAAACCAAGCTTTTGCAAGGTATCTATACACTTCTCCATTGCATCATGTGCATCAGCTATTCTAAGGTCATTGTTTAAAAAGAGGGGGGCTAATTTCGGGTTTAGATCTTTCCAACCTTCAGGTTCATGCTCGGATGGAAAGTCATGAACGGATTCAAGTTGGTTGTTTAAAGATTCCAGTGTGTTTAATAAAGATTGAATGAGCTTTAGACTGCCGAGATCTCTAATTTTAGCCCGAGGGCAGCCAGCTTTAATAAGAAGAGACTTAAGGAATCCGTTCGGAATTTTTTGTAATAGTTCGTGCATACTTTTACAGCGAGTTAAAAACATTTGTTGGGTCATATCGACAGGCGCTACTTGCGCTAGGCGGCTTAGCATTGGATATTTTAGCCACCCATTCGCTTCAAATTCTCTACGACTGAATCCTGTTAATTCTTCGGCAGAGTTCATCAGCCCTATACTATCTCCTAGTTGTGATAGGCCATCACCCAAATCTAGTAGTGCATCTAGTAACCGTTGCACCTTATTGACGATATGTTCTTCATCTAAGTCAATATGCTCCAAATCAGTGGGATCAATGACATGCTCGTATGCATGAACAATTTCACGGTCTGGTTTAGGCTTATATAATTCTCTCATTGGAATTTTTATGAGATTTCTACCGACCCGTTGGCATTCAGTGAAACTCCACTGTCCTTGATAGGAAGGGCTGCAATTCCATTTCGCCCATGCTTTGAAGGGGGTTGTATCGTAAAAAGTACTTTGTTCGTATTTTTCTAAAAATCTATCATTAAGATAAACTGGGTTATGAGATCTAAGAGAGTTTGCTCTAGCATGTGTCATTGGGGCTTTATCTCCTGGCCAAAGGAGATCATCAGCATTTTGCTCTGTACACAGTTCAGGCATTACCGCTTCTACAGATGCCCAAAGTTGTAGCAGAAGTCCATTGTTATGCTCACTTATGTCCAGTTCATACCATTTTATGCCCTCTGTTGGTTTGAGAACTATGTGTGATTTTCCATTCATTATTTCGCGAAGTTGGGGGGTATCATTTAGCTGTTTTTCATAAAAGAACACTCGAAAGCCTCGAGCCCCTCGTAACCACAAATAGCGCCTCAGATATTCGTTCGACATTCGCCAACATACATTTTTTTTCAGTGAGTAGTGGTATTGAGTCGAAATTTCACCATCTGCGACATCAAATTCAGGAAGACCTAAGTCATCGTAAACTAAGCGCTGTTCATCATTGCCAACACAGCGAGGTGATAATCCAAGAGCCATCCAGACTTTTTCAGACAAACTATACGAATAAAACGAGCTACTGCCCCATGCTGCAACAATGTAATCGTGACCTGATATTGAAGGCGTAAAATCTTTTATGCTGCCAACATCTCCGTGACATGGGACAGAATACTCAACAACACCGTTTCCAGCTTCTGTTAGAGTTTTCAACTGTTGGTTATCTGTTACAACGGCCATTTGCAGATGAAGGTGCTCAGCATTTGGACCATATTGATCTGTTTCTTGCATGGCAGCAACTTCTACTCTTATATTTGCTGATAGCCCAACAGGTGTTAACAGTTCACGAAGCTTTGACGGAAGTGATTCCTCTTGTATCGGAAAAGCGGCAAGGTAATCAAATTTCATTTTATAAGCCCATCTTTAATATTTTCATTTTATGGAATATAAACGTCACGAGAGAATATCGTAATCGTTTTAGCTCCACGTGAAAGTGCAACATACAAGTGGTTTGCGTTCATTCCTCGAGCTTGCGCATCAAGAATCATGCAATGATCGGCCTCTAAGCCTTTGAGCAAAAGGGTCGAACCAATCGCTCGACTTGGTATCCGTTTATCTCCTTGCTGGCGTAAGCGTTCTCTTATTGAAGACGCTGCTTCAAATATACTCATTGTTGGGGAAGTTACAGCAAGAGATAAAGAGTCCTTTAAAGCGTTGTATGCGCCTTTACGGTAAACACGAGTACCCGTTTTTAGCTCTATTTGCTGAAGAGCTTCAAGGATATTTGATCGAGAACTATCAATAACAACGTTACAAAGTGCTTGCTCACTATTTGTTGCAGGAGTCCTATTTCGACTATTGAGAATACTGTCTACTCGTTGCGATGTGGTTGCCATTTCGACATTAGTCATCATAGTACTAGCAACTTGCAAAATAGAGTCTGAAAGAGCTACCCCTGTATTGTCATCAAATTGCCTTGCGGCACCAGTCACGCTTGCAAGTTGAACTGGCTCAACGACTTCAATTCGCGAATTACCTTGAGCATAACCATGCCTTGAACGTTCATCCATTGAGCTACCAATTACTAATAGAGAATCTGCTGGGTAGTGATTTAAAATAGAGTGTTGTGCATTATGCTGATTAGTTATGTCTGTTCGGACTACGTCTGTCAGTGGGTGCAATATTACATGAGCGGGACATGTTCTAAGGTCAACTCTTGCCCCTTGTTTTAGTGCCTCCCTTGTTTCAAGTATCCACCGTCCAAGCAATGGTGCTCCAGCATTGTTCCAACGCCATGGTGTATTTAATTCACCTATAAGTGGAAATTGCTGCAGAACTCCGCCGCCCCAATCAGGCATTGGACCTCCGAAGTTAAAAATACATTGCATAGGGTCGCCAAAAATAACTGTCGGGAGAACTTCTGAAAGTGAAGCAATTAGATTGTGTTGGTTAACGTCACAGTCTTGATATTCGTCTACAAGTAGTCGTGAATATGATGCTCGTAGAATGTCACTAATGCTACCTGTAATGAGCAACCTCAATACTGATTGCCTGATTTCTGGATAGAAAAGCCGAGGAGTTTCTGGTGAAGAATGAATAGGACAGGTTACAGGGAAACTACTTGCTATACGAAGTGCCCAGCCATCAATGGTAGTTACAACGTAGTGCGACGTTGGCACTGAAAGCTTTCGGAGTCTTTTTTTTAGTGCCGAAACTCCTGCTGTGGTGTGTGTTAGCACCAATATAGGCTTGGTATTTTTTACGGATAATGTCTCTGTGATTAAATGGGTTTTACCGCAACCTGCAGGAGCAACAATTGCCCCCCGTTCTGCATCGAGAACGGCTTCAACTCTCATTATGCCTCACCTTGGCTACTAGCCCATAAGAGAAGGTTGGTTAGATTGCTAATGAGTATCGGGGAGAAACCTTGAAAGTTAGGGCCGATTATATATCGAGCCATATCCTCTGCGGGTTCAATGTCTTTAAACCAACCTTTTTTATTTGCCGCTTTTGCTAATACAAACCTATGGCTGTCATTGAAGCGTTCTCGACAGTCATCTAAGGTAATTTGGTTATTTGAATAGTTACTTATGTTTGCTCTAACTGAGTCTTCGCCCTTACGGCTGATTGCTAACGCTAATAGGTTTGGAATTATGTTTAATGGGCATGCTAAAAATAAAGCATCTTCAGTTGCATTGTCGTTAAGCCATTCGAAAATAGGTATTCCTATACCTACCATTTCAGCGGTTAGTTGCTGATGTTGTTGTGCTTTATCAGAATCTTTAAAAAGAGATATAGGATAACCAAGAGATTTGAACACTCTTGCTCTTGCGAACATGCTATCGCCACCGCCATCGGCACAATAAACTCCTTTTGCAAGAATTGTCGGATGATTGCTATCTTGATTGTATAGGTCAATCCCTCTTACTAATCCGATTTCAGTTTTACCTTCACAAACGATTACAGCTTTACTCAAAAAAGCTTCTGCACAGACTCTTAGTGTTGATTGTTGCTCTTCTCCATCATTTAAGGAGAAGATGGAGTGTGAGCATAACGGATGTGATGCTGGCACATTTTGTATCGGTGGAAGATGATTCAGTTTACGAACAACATGCAACTGACAAGCCTGTAACTCGCGCAAGACGTAAGGTGAGTGAGTTGTAATAAAAACTTGTTGCGTTGGCTCTATATCTTTTGAACCTAGTTCGTTAAGCAATCTAGTAATACGGTATGGTTCAAGACCATATTCAGCTTCATCTACGATAAGAATATTAGAACAACTAGCTGCCTTTTGTAGACCGCTAATGAGAAGGCGTGATGATCCTGTTCCTAATTGCCTTAGAGGTGTTCCATCATTATTGTGGAGGCTTATGGCACCATTGGACATGGATATTCCATTTACATCAAGAAGAGCGCTAAGCTGTCCAACTGGTACACCAAGACCATTGGCAATTTGTTGGACTTGGCTCAAAACCTCTGTGACCCCCTGTACTTGTTGTGCTGCAAAGGCTTGACGGGTTTGCCGCCCCAATTGAGCAAGAACTGAAGATACATCTAATGTATCTTCAGAAAGCTTGTTCAGTACTGACCGATTTCCCCATGCTAGGTTTTGATGTGAGGTAGTGCCAAGTCGGGCAGGTGATAATAGCTCTCGGTGTTTCCAAGGTAATCTACGTTCGAGACCATCAGCATCTGCACGGTCAGAATATAATCGCCAATCAGGCGCTAAGTCAGCATCTACGTGAAGCTTAACAGTAAGAACCGTTTCCCAATTTGGTTGTGGCTCATCGGAGATATCTTTGGTCTCAGAATTGAAACCTCGAAGAAAAAAACCGTATCGCTCAACATTTTTTAATTCATCATGAAGCTCGCCAATTGTGACCGTGATAGTTAATGGTGATGAAGTGTCTAGCTGATAGAAGTCAGCATCGTTGAAAGAGTATGAACGTCTTGCACCTAGAGCAAGATCTATAGCATCTAAAATTGTCGATTTCCCCGAATCACCAGGACCTATGAGACAATTCAGTCCAGGCTTGGGAAACCAAGATAGCTGCTTAATTGCTCTAAAATTTTGTATTTCTATGTGGCGAATAACAGACATGCCAAATCCCTTAGCTCAAAGTCAAAATCATGACTAAGATATCAGCTAATATAGGATTAAGGTATGTGGTGTATCACTATTTATCGTAATTCTTATTACAATAGCCAGAGGGTCAAGTTGATTTGAGATCGATATCTAATAGAGGATAACTATATGGAATTAATAGTTTAAAAACAAAAAAAGCCCACACTTGGTGGACTTTTTTGTAATTTGTTAATGTGTATCAGTAGTCATAGATTTGAACTAAAAAGCACAAATAATTAACTAGTCGTAATAGCAGGTTGATACGCCCATCGCTAAGACCATGCTGTAAAGATAGTCAATTTTGACGCATCTGTCAATTAAGCTTTGATATTTCAAGCATCAGATCATCGAATGAGCCTTCAAGATCGAGGTACTGGGCAGCAGATCTAATCGAAGTCTTATATTGTTCATTTTCAGCATCTTTAGTTTTAATACTTTCTTTGAGAGATTCTAGATTTTGCAATAGCTTCTTTTTTTCATTAGTCATTGATTCCAATCGTAACGCCAATGCGGAAGCCTCTGATATTATTGCTTTTGCGTATGTTTTACTTAGGATGTCAATTAAAGCACTTTTATCGATTTTGCATAATTTATGTTTAGTAAAATCATTTGAATAATTCCCATCTTTGTTTCTCATTGGGAAGATTCGATATACTGAAACAGTTTGTACCATTGAGATTAAAGCACTACTATCATTTTTTTTGTAGCGACTTGAGAGGCCATTGAAGCTTTCTCGGCTTATAGGTAATTGCTTTGGATGTCCAGGCGATGGTCTAGTCGTTAAGGGGATGATTTGAGCTTTTTCATCTTCACAATGTATCACTATACATGGTCGTTTTTTATGTAATTCACCAGGCATCAATGCAATTGAGGAGTTCTTATTCTTCCCTTTTAACTCTGAGCTGAAAATATGCTGCTGAAAACCAAATTCAACTTCAACTAGTTGGTATTGATTAGAACGAAGTATTGTAGAAGGCTTTTTAGAAAACTGGTTTTGTGCAAAATTCCCTAAAGATTCTGGGGCTGAAACACCTAAGAGGTGTATGGTTATCTTTGTTCCATTTATGACCAAGTCTATAACTTTCCACACAGTCGTATCTGGCTTGCTTTTAAAGCAATAACGCATATAAACGTCGTGTTTTTCTACCTTAAAATCAGGAATTAAAATCTCGGAAATATCAGTGAATACAGCGTTACCAAGTGCAATCCCTGCATCGTCAATGTACTCTACTGTTGTTGTCATATTTACGGCTTCTAGAAAAAGACACTATGATACTTAACAAATACTGCGTTTGAAAGTCATTGAATGGTTATTATCGCCTCCTCGATTCCGTTCTAAAATAGCCATGGGTAAAAATTCGGAGGTTTTATGGACACTTACCAACCGACCTGCAAATGTTCAGGAATATCTAAAACACCTTGATGATGGTAACCCCCTAGTTTTTTTAGACACTGAACTGTTTTTCAAATTGCAGATTCTGACTTATACAACAAGGCCTGTTCCGGTGGCTCAATGAGACAAGTGTTGTAATGGTTGAAAAGGTTATGTTCACTTTAACGACTCGCTAAACGATTAAGTAACTGTAAATAAAGCACTTTAAGTCTAGCCGTAACAGATCTGTAATGTTTTATGTGAATTTATTCAAAGCTTACAAAACTAGGTAAATTATCTCATCTATTTATATATGATTACGGGTACAAATAAATAGATGTTTAGCTACCAAATATACAGATCTGACGATTCTTAGTAACTATCAAGAAGTGGTAGTTGATGAATAATCCTCACCTGAATAGAAGCAATAATATCGCCTCTATTTTGGCGTGGTATGGCAAAGTTGTTAACATTAATCTGTGTATCTACAATTTCATGGTTAAGGTCTTTGAATACATAGAAAGTAAAAGTGTTGAATTATCCGGAGATGAGTATTTAGATTGTGCTGACTCACATGAATTCGAAACTAAAATTTGATTAAACAATGTGGCTTTGGGACCTTTTTATAAGTTTCATTACAATCTTAACTGATAAGATAATAATTTTATTAACCTAAACCCTCCCCCAATAGGTGAGTCACGCGTAGTTTGAATATTAGCACTAGTCTAGTTTTATTTTATACTTGAGTCTCTCAGGTAGAATTTCATCAAACTCACAGTCAAGTGCATTAACTATTTTGTATAAAGTTTCCAGCCTGATGTTGACGCAACCCCTTTCCATTTTTCCATAGTTCCCCCTTTCAATACCGACATATGCTGCAAATGCCTCTTGAGAATAGCCAGCATTAACTCTGAGATATCTTAATTTCTCACCAAATTCATTTACTAAATCACTCACCTATCAACACTCCAGGTAAAATGATTAGATTTTCATATTGAGGTGGAAGGCACCACGCCCTATAATACCCATTCGTGATAAATTATTAGGATCTGTTTTTGATGTTAGACCCATTCGTAGCTCAAATCATTGAAGCAGAAAACTTTGATAAGTTCACAACAAGTGATGTCCGGTCAGCATATATTGCATTAAAAAAAGACCCCACTTTGGAAAGCGCAGAGGTCAGGAGAATGATTTATGCAGAATTAATGAAGTTAGTAAAAAAAGGCTGGTTAGAGAGGAATATTCCCAAACAAAAGGGACTGACTCGATTCAAAAAAACAGTTCATTTTGATGCCAAAAGGCTCCCTGTCAAGCCTATAGCTTTATTACCTATTTCTAATGAATACGGCATTGATGAGCATAAGAAATTGAGCGCAAAACTAAACTACTATAAATCAGAATTATTATTGAGTTTAGGTGAATCAGAGGCATACAAAGAGATATACCTAGAGTTGCCTGATTTAGCTGAAGAGTTACAACCTAAGTACAATTTAGCTAGGGAAAATAGCACTAAGTTGCTGGGGAAAATCAAGGCTATTGAAGCGATCATCGAACAGAGAAATATATGAGACTTAGACGTTGGCAAAATGCATGTATAGATTCGTCTTTAAAACAATACCTTAATGGACAGTCTCATTTCTTAGTTTTAGCTACCCCTGGTTCGGGAAAGACTCTGATGGCCTCAGTTTTATCTAACCACCTATTGAAGAATGACCTTGTTGATTTAATCTTTTGCTTTTCCCCATCCTCGATAGTTTCTATGGATTTTGCTGAGTGCTTGCAATTAAGTTCAAATGAACGTTTTGACGGGCTAATTGGTTCCAAGGGCAGAGCTTTTACTTATCAACATTTGCAGTACTTAGATGGTGCTTTTTGGGAGCTTTTTGAAAAATATCGAGTATTCGTTATTTTCGATGAAATCCATCATTGTGCGGGGTCTACTGTCGATAATGCGAATTCATGGGGAGAGCATATTATTCTAAACATTCAGAACAAAGCTAAATTCACCATGGCATTAACCGGTACTCCTTGGCGCTCAGATACAGCCCCTATCGTTTTTTCTAGCTATGCCTTACCAGATGGTCAAATCTCATGTGATTACGTTTATGGGCTTTATGAGGCTATTTTAGACGGTGTTTGTCGCGTACCTCAGATAATCGCTGTTGATAACAATCATATTTCAGTAATAGAAAATAATGAAACCGCCGTATTTGAAAGTTTTGATGATCTACTGTCTAACTCCCAAGTGGCATACCAGGACGTAATCGAAAATGAGGATGTAATCAAACACATCATCACTTCAGCTAGTAAAAAGTTGGATTTTATACGACTAGAAAACTCTAAGGCCGCTGGCCTAATCGTAGCTTCATCGATAGAACAGGCAAATAGAATTTCAACATTAGTCAAAAAATGGTTTCATGAAGAAACTGTTGTCGCTACTTATAAGGAAAGTGAGCCAACAGCTATTATTCAACGATTCAGGCACTCAGACTCCAAGTGGATTATTGCTGTAGGGATGATTAGCGAGGGAACAAACATCCCACGTTTACAGGTGTGTTGTTATCTCTCAAACATAAGAACTGAAATGTGTTTTAGACAAACACTTGGACGAATACTTAGAGTTACTGACGCTATTAACCAGGAAGCGATTCTTTATATGCCAGCGGAGCCAAAACTGCTTGAGTATGCCTATAGGGTTAGACATGACGTGCCTTTTGAAGCTGATACTGTAAGGTTTGAAACAATGGGTTCACTGCTTGTCGGCGATGAGATTAGTAGTAAAAATAGAGCTATTGCTTTGAATGAACCTAGCATTGATTTGGTTGACAAAGAGATCAAACTTAATGAGTTCAGTGAAAGCACCGATGGTTTGTTGGATGAAGATTTTTTATCTACTTCATATGACCAGGTGATGAATATATTTGGTCGCTTCAAACAAGAAACTATAGCCCTAGGACTAGAGTTGGGGCGTTGAAATGACTTTACTTGATTCAACTCTGATTATTGGTGATTATTCAGCTTGATACTGTAACTTAATCAAGCCTTTGAAACTGGATCAACCATAATAGTTATCTTTTGTGGTTTGTCTTGAAGGGATCGAATGAAAACAGGCTCGGACCTCACACCGGTGTTGTTTTTATCTATCATTTCGCAATCATCTAAATGCTGAATTAACATTTTGATCGCGGCTCTATATTTTTCTGGAACTCTCATAACGACAGTTTTTTCATATTTAGTTTTTCTACCAGCCCCGGTTCTAAATCCGCCATGCGTTACCTTGTATTCAACTTTTTCTTCAGACATGTAAACCCCAATTTTGATTATGTTACAAAATCAATTAGCCTTGAATAAGTTACATATTCAAGAGGACGTCGATACTTTTAATGATAAAGGATAGCTTTACATGCTGTTAAGTTAGGAGAATTGACAAGTATGTGTGACTGTAATCCTTAGATGAAAATTTCACTTTCATTACACATTAATCTAGCAATCGTTTGTATATTTGGGAACCTGACATATTAAGTTAAAACTTATTCATTTATCGTGTTCATTGTATCGCAGTGACTTTCCCTCTTCTTAATTCGACTACCTGACTTTTTAGCTCTGTATTTTCATACTCCAGATCATCAATTCGTGCTAATGCTTTCACTAATTGGTCATTCAAATGGTGTTGAGAGGCTGCAATCAGCGATAGCTTTTCCCTTGCATCTTCATATTTTTGTTTAAAGTTACTTTTGATTCGTTTTTGCTCATTTAGCTTATCACGAACCGCATCCACTTCTGGTTTGGTATATTCACCATTGTCTTTGGCGATGTCCGCCTTTATTTGTTTCACTTTCTCAACAAAGTCAGGGTAGTAGTAGCCACTGCCGTTGCCGAGTTTGGCTTCCTCTTCTACTGCCCTTACGCTTAATTTTCTAGTTGTAGGGATGTATTTGGGTTTACCTTGAACAATGCGCTCAAGAGCCGCTTCTAATGCAAGTAAGGTATTTTCACTTTTGCCCATTATTTAAACCCTAACAATGTTTAGCTCTGCCTCAAAAGGCACGAATTCGATATCAAAATCACACATGACTTTTTCTGCGGCTCTCACCTGAGTTATATAATGACTGCGCTCACTCACTTCAATGTCATTACTTTCAGCATTCATGTAAGCGGTTAAGCTGCTGTGCTTTCGCTTCCACCATTGGGCTTGCTGCTCATCAATGATACTACTCCCAGAACTGCAATCTACGCAAAATTGAGGGGCAACCACACCATCCATATCGCAATCATAACCGGATTTGCAATAGCTGTGTAAGGAGCCATGTAGCGTTAGCTTTCCGTCTTTAACTGCTCGATAGATCACTTCCCAAGAGCTATAAATGGTTGGCACATTATCACGCATTTTCACTATCGCTTTTCCGTGTGATCCGGATAGTTTGTCATCGGAATGCCATTGTTTAAATATTTTATTAGCGGTGGTTTCAGCGTTGATGTTATTAAGCATCGCTTTTATTTTGTCATCCACGATAAGGCTACGATAACTGGCTAGTTTGCCACCGTTAGTGTACCACTCTGTCATTGCAAGATAGAGGTGTTTAAATTGCTGCTTAAGAGCAACTGTTGTGCCCAAACGGTTCTTGATGCAATAGAACGCCAGAGTTCGTCGAAATTGGTGGGATGTTAAATGCCACAGCTCCCCGACTTTTATAGTTTTTTTAATTTTCTCATGAGACTGAGGGTTGGAATCTAGACACTCTTGATAATCTTCTTCTGCCACAATGAAATTAAATTGCTTGCAGAATCGATGAAGGCGTTGATTCCAATTATGTATTAATATAGGCGGCTTCGAGCGAAAAGTTTGATTGACCCAGATGGAATTGGTGTATTTTTTGTCTGGGTAATTTGCTTCTTGTCGCCTCTTATCGGTCAGTGTTGTCATTAGCTCAATTGCTGTTTTTGATGAGCTTGCTGTTACCCATGTTTCTCGCCTTTCACCAAGTTTAAAGGTATGAGATTGAAGCATGTGATAATCTCGACCTTCAAAGGTATCTTTGTAATAGCTGTTAGGTGTCAGTTTATCTAGCTCTGAATCTCGCATACCACTAAAGCCTCCACACACGATGTAGCTTGATGTGATTAATTGACTTAAATACCTCTGAAAATCATTGCTGTTTTTAAGTGGTGTATTAGGCAGTTTTTGTGCAAGAGGCGCAATAATATTACTCGCTTTTTGTGGTTGACTGAGGCTAATTGCCTGTGCGTATTTTTGGGTATCTATCTTGCCATTAGGTAGCATAGGATTGAATGTAGAGCCGTTTTTAATTTTTTCATCAACAGTTCGTTTCCGTTCAAGGTAGTTCTCTTGGAGAGCATTTTCAGTTTGGGCAATCAACTGCCTATATGGGTGCGCTTCTTCAATCAGTTCAATGGCTTTGCCGTAAATAGCATGACACAACCGCTCTGGTATCGTGAAGGTTTGCTGGCTTTCTATCTCGTTCAATTTTTTAGCTAAAACTTGACTTTCTATTGTCTTATTGAACCCATGATTGACCTTGTGCCATGATGTAAACTTAATCACAGCATTGATACTGACAAAACACTTCACTATTGAGGATTGGGCAAATTTACTTTCCACTAAATACGTTTCAAAATCATCCCAAATAGAGGGTTTAGAAAGAGACTGTATGGAGTTGCAATTCTGCTCCGCTAGATAGCGGTATGCTTTATTAATGTCACTGACTCTGGAGTTAAGCCCTGAAAACTTGAGTGCTTTTCGACCTTGTGGGCTTTTATTGAATAACCACCCATAGGTGAATAATTTTAATTCTCGTTGCAACTCTGGGTGGCTATCTAAGTGTTTAAAATTAAGTTTGTTCTTGCTTTTTTTTCGAGAAAACGGAAGGCAATCCCAATCGCTGTCGCTGAAAGTGGCCGTCACCTTTCCTGATTCATCCTTGCAAATAACAACCGCATCCAACTCATCAAATCGTCCCTCATGATAAAGCGTGACAACATCAATTTGTAGCACTTGATTCTTCTTGGGAAAGTCACCTGAATATAAGTGTTTTACTGGCATTATACGCTCTCATTTTTGCTGTTAGTAGCTAAATAAAGGATCGATTCAGGCTCATCCCATGCCGGGTGAAGGCCATCATTATTCAGTTTTTCTTCTGCCTGTTTCAAGATTTTGGTATTAATATTGGGGAGAATTTTAGAGTCGATAAACGCCATGACCTCTTCAAAGTTTTTACGGTAGTGATGTGCATCTAAATGCAAGTAAAGCGATTCTTCAATACACGTTCTGAACGACAATAAGCACCATATATCCGCAACTGATTGGACAATAACTTGACTAGGACAACCAAAACATCCCAGTAAATTTGCACAAGCCAATCGCTCACCTTCTTTTGCTAACCCTTGTTTCTTAGCTTTCAGGGTGTACTTTTCCGATTGACTTCCAAAGGGGGTGCTGCAACTCCCCCCGTTGAGGGTGCGGCTGATATTAGGCATGTTAATAGCGCTCTCTTTGTCAATGACAAGCACATCAATGCCAATGTTATCTTTAGCCTGTTCTGTATCGACACTACTTCTTATTTGCTCTTCACGAATCGATAGGGTGTCTTGCATCATCCCATTATTGTTGTGTTTGTTTCCTTCGCTGTAATGTTTGCTTCGCACCTTCGGAGAGTTTCCAAGCATGATATCGTTTGTGACTTCGCTTTGGTGATAAGCAGTCAGTTGTGTGCCCGTTTCTCGAAATCGGCTTACAACAGGGCGCAGCCGTCGTCCTGTTTGGTCGATAAAGACAAAATGCTTTTCCATCCATTTTTTTAAAAAATCTTGCAGAGTAACGTTTTTGATGGGTTGCACCTTTTTCGAGGCTACAGTTTGCAGTAAAAGGGCACTTGCATCATCAGAAATCAACTTTGAAGCTTGAAGTAATTTCTCAAAGAAGTCTATTGAGTATTTCGGGATTTCCAGCTCATGTCCCCCCATTTCTATACGGATTGTTTTAAAGGCTCTGCGCTTAAAGGCTGGCATGGTATACCAGACTTCCCCTAGCGTTATGGAGGCATTTTCAGGTTGTTTCAACTTGAATAAGTCACTCGTATTTGCATAGGTGTAATACGCCATTAGAAATGTGCCTGCAACCATCATTTTAGAGATAGCTGCACAAAGCTTATAATCGCGGCCGTTCCAGTGAAAAATCATGGTCGCGTGACTTTTTTGCGCCTTGATATGCTTCTCTGGGTTACTCACAAATTGTTGATGAGTCTGTTTAAAAAGCGCTCGTAAAAAAGGAAGCATCTGCTTTAAATCGCTTCGTGTGTATGCTTCAAAGGGGGTTATGTCACTATGGTTTCGAACCAGAATATTTTCAAAATATGAACGAGGTAAATCCAAGTGCTGGGTGAAAATTGTCACCATTGTTGAGTGAGTCTGAGCATAACTTGAGCTTCGTATTTGCCCTAACATCACTCGTTCATTTTGGTGATCCATGTAACTTTCAAGTGAAGATTTGGTAAAAGCAGTAACATCCTCTTTGTCACACCATCGTAGATAATGGGATGTCTTGATAAATAAAGTGTAGAGAAAAGAGTGGCTCCCACCTTCCTCGATAGCTTCATCAAATTGAGCTTTCATTTGAAGGATAAAGCCTTCTCTATCAGAACCTTCAAAATCCCCCGCTTGTTGAAGAGCTTGGGTTGAGGGGATGTGCTTGAACAAAAAACGATTGAAATCTGCTTTGACGTTATCACCAGTATCGAGCTGAATGCACAGATCAGGATTCCACTTGTGTAAATATGTTACATTACTCACTGTCCACCTCTAACACTTCATGCATGATGCTATCTAAAATGCCAAATTTAACTTTGAATGCTTCTTTTCGTTTTAGGTAGCGCAAGTATTTCCAAGTGGTTGACTCGTTTTTATGCCCCATCCAGCTCATTAACAACTCCATAGACTCAACGATAGGCAAGCCAGCTTCAAGAAGGTCATGAAGTCGATATGTACCGTATGTCGAGCGAAAATCATGAAAGCGATGTTCAAATGTAGGATGCGCTTGTTTAATTTTTTTTCTTAGCTCAGACCACCTTGCTTCAATGGACTTTGGTGAAACGGGGTTGCCTTGCTCACTGACAAATAAAGGCTCATGGTTTAAGCAAAACTCTAACTTTTCGACCATTCCATGAGTCAATCCTTTTGTTGACGTTTCAAAATTATCTAGCTTGGCATTAAGCTTGTTTACTCGCTTTAATCGCCGGTTGGATGTACGGTAATCCTCTAATTCATTTAGTAGTGTTTTGGATATTTCGATTATTCGCTCTTTGGCGTATTTGGTTTGAACACCATTTCGATATGGAGATACAGTTATCTCATAGCGATGTTCAGATTCGGCAAGCGGTTTAGCAATATCAAGCGCATCGAGAGTTAATGTAGCAACCTCTTGAATTCGTAACCCTGTATCTATGGATATTAGGACTTGTAACCTGACTTCTTCCGATGCAAAAGGCAAATAGCTTATTAGTATAGATAAATCATCTTGGCTGAGTGGAGATAAAGGACGGATGTTTTTACTGTCACTATCTCTTGGTACTTTGATTCGTAAATCACTTGTTTGTACTGTGAAGCTTGGGGCGATATGTGCGAGCATGTCAGTACGCTTGATCGACACAAACTCCATCTTGAAAGGGGCTTCTTTTTCATTTTTAATCTTCAAATAACCATCGTGCATTAACCATTTATAAAAGTTAACGATTTGGTTTATTCGGACGCTAGCTGTGCTGTGTGCAAGCGCCCCCTTCTTGATTTGTTTTAATAAATGAGCTCGGAAAAGGTAAGTCGGTTTAAGTCTTTTGATGGGGGGGAATTTATTCCACTCCAACCCTTCACTCTCAAGGAACTGATAATAGGCTTGCAAGGCCTGAGCGCAAGGAGATAGGTCTTTAGCATCCTTTACTGCTTTTTGATAGAAAAGGTAGCTATTGGCTTCGTGATTGAATGAGCCATCTTGATTAAAAAGAGTTGGAAGGGAGCCAATGTTGCCATTAATGGGGGCACAGTGACAGTCGCTATTATTGATTGACAACTCTGTCTTTTTGTAGACATTGCTCGATTGAATTAAAAATGACATAAATCCACCTAGAAAGCCACTGGTTATACATACAGCATAGCCAGTGGTTAAATATTTTCCAGATTTATTTACGTGTGGAAGATGTTTTTCCTACACTAACCCGTCATAGTAACGAACTCTTCAGCACCCGTTGGGTGGATAGCCACAACAGCATCAAAGTCCGCTTTGGTTGCGCCCATCTTCATCGCAACGCCAAAACCTTGTAAAATTTCATCCATGCCGTAACCAATACCGTGAATACCCACAACTTTTTGGTCGTCGCCTGCACAAACTAGTTTCATCTTGCACGCTTGGCGATGAGCCGTTACCGCAGTGTACATTGAAGTAAAACCTGAGGTATAAACTGTCACATTGTCTTCGCCGAATTGGGCGTTAGCTTCTGGCTCGGTTAAGCCCATAGTGCCAATGGCTGGGTGACTAAATACTACGGTTGGAATTAGGTTGTAGTCCATCTTGGCATCTGTCATACCATTGAATAAGCGCTCTGACAGTAGACGACCCGCTTTAACGGCAACTGGGGTTAGCTCAACACCGCCAGCCATAATGTCGCCCACACAGTAGATGCCAGCGTCTGTGGTGTTTTGCTGCTCATCGGTGATTACATAACCTTTGGCATCTAACTTAACGTTAGTGTTTTCAAGGCCGATATTGCCTGTCGACGGTAGGCGGCCAATAGCCCAAATGAGGCAATCAACATCGTAGCTTTCGCCATTTTCAATCTTAAGCGTTAAACTGCCATCATCATTTTTGGTGACCGACTCTGGCGTGCTGTGAGTGTGTAGAGTTGGGCCGTCAATCGCCATCGACTCCATTAATGCTTCGCTTAGCATTGGGTCGAAATTACGTAGTGGTGCATGCTTACGTACAAATAGGTGGGTGTCGCTGCCAAGTGCTTGCAGTACGCCTGCCACTTCAACCGCAATGTAGCCTGCGCCGACAACGGCAACACGCTTAGGCTGCTCTGCTAATGCGAAGAAACCGTCAGAGTCGATACCGTGCTCGGCACCAGGAATATTTGGAATGGTTGCTGCGCCGCCAGTGGCGATCAAAATGTTATCGGCCGTGTAATGCTCACCGTTGACTTCGATGGTGCTTTTATCAACGAAACGACCGTAACCGCGTACTAGGGTAACGCCGTTACTTTCAAGGCCTCTGTCGTAAGAGCCATGAATACGGTCGATATAGGCTTCGCGGCTAGCAACTAATGTGCTCCAGTCAAACTTGTTGACGGTAACGTCAAAGCCATAGTCTTTGGCGTACAGGTGCATGGCTTCAGCGACTTGCGCGCCGTACCACATCACTTTTTTAGGCACACAACCCACATTGACACATGTGCCGCCGAGCTCTTTGGCTTCGATAAGCAGAACCTTGGCGCCACGCATAGCCGCTCTGTTAGCCGATGCAATACCGCCACTACCAGCGCCAAGACAGATATAATCAAAATGTTGAGCCATGTGTATCTCCAATAAAGTTGCGAACTGTTGGACAAAAGCAGATGAGTGGGGCTTTTGTACCTGTAATTATGATTAATCCGTGGGTTGTTTAAATCCGATAAACAAGCAATCACGAATTAATTTATTGGCTTTGTGCCAGTTCAAGAACGAACCATTGTAGAGGGAAAAATTTGATCCAGCTAGCCCTATAAATTATGAGCTAGATGACTTAAGTTTAGCGTTTTGAAAGCCCGCATCATTGGCAATGCTATCGGGGGCGGTGGCTGCGTTTAAGTTGTTTGTGTTAGCGTTTATGCTGACAGTTTCCGTGGTCACTCTGATCCGGTCCCTCGGCGCCGCATTTCATGCATTCCCATTCGCCTTGTCTGACGCTTAACTCTTGTTGGTAGTGGCGATTGCGTGAGTTGACTCCAGAGCTTAAGTTGCGTTCTAGGCTGTTCATGCGGCCATTAAGCCAGCGACAACCAGGATCGTTGGCTACCTTGCTGCGACTGGCAAGTTGTTGTTTACGGCTTTGAGGTTTGGCTTTTTTTGTTTTTGTTTTGTTAGTCTTGCTGTTTTTAGCATTGGCTGGCGAAGAGGCTGCAATGGCGGGGGCTGAGTAATTAAAGTGACTCTGGGTTTCGCTGGGGACAGTTATCGGCTGTCCTTTATCATTAAGCACGCTGCCTAAGTCGAGTGAAGGCCTATCTTGTTCATTGTGAGAATTAGGCTTATTGCGAGAGGTTGGTTTACTGCTAGAGATAAGCTCACTGCAATAGCTTGTCTGGCTATATAAGATGATAAGTGTGGCTATCAATAGACGAGATAGAAGTAACATTCCCTGTTCCTCTGTAGCAAGATTAGCGTCCGTGTAATCTCATATGTGTTTGTATCAGTGTTCGTATCAGGATATTGAATTGCTCCAGCTTGAATAAGTGTTATCAAGCAAGAGCACAAGCGGTTAGCTGCTCAGTAATGAGTATAGCTGACAATATTTTTTCAGTGCGGCTTGCTTGGGTTTATTCATAGCGACCCGCTAGGTGTTATTAACGGTATCGCCTAGAAATTCCAGCTCAGGTGCAGGCCTGCAAAGGTTTCATCTAGGCTGCCCGTAATGCCATCATTACGCGCTTCTAACTTTATGTCTTCTTGAGCTATGGTGTGGCTGATATGACCTGATAAGACAAGGTTATTAGGCAGTTGGTATTCGGCTTCAACACCAAACTGAAAATGGTTCGGGCCATCATGTTCTTCGGTGACGTATTGAAAGTCAAAGCTTTGGGTGACATATGGACTAACCGTTAAGCCTTCGGCCAACTCCCAATTGCTATGCAGGCTGACTTCAACAAAATAGCCTGCAGCTTCGGTAGAATAGGTGTAACTCACAGAAGGAATTAACCACTCAACAGCTGTGTATTCCAATGAGCTAAACAGTTCATTGTCATGGGCGCGCTCGTCGCCATAAAACTCTAAACGCTGATAGCCGACGCTACCGCTTAAGTTTTCGCTGAGCTGAAAACCATATTCAATACCAAAGTTCCATTCGATATAGTTTTGGCTGTCCCCACGACCTACGCTGGCATACAGATTAAGGTTATCTTTTTGTACTGCGGCAGTCGCCCAGTAAATGCCACCTTTGTCTAGGTTATTACGGCCTTCTGAGATGTATTTTGAGTCCCAGCCTAGATCGATAAGCCCCTGAACTTGTCCGCTATCATCAAGTGCTCGCTTTTCGATGATTTTAGTATTGTGCGAATCATCGATATTGGGCGCTTCATCAGCAAAGGCAGCAGTACTGATTAATAACGACAATAAGACTGTGCATCGGCTCGTTTTTATCATGTGTGAACTCAAAATTTTGGCGAAAGAAATTGACCTCTCGCATACTAGATTTAAACGCAAGAATGTAAATGATAATGGCTCGTATTTGCGATCTGGTTTGCAGTATCGTTAGCGCATAAAATTTGTGCTGAAAAGTTTGACTTTCGTCATGGTAAATCGATTTTCCAGCTGTTAGAGCTGACAATCTTTACAAAGAATTATGGGCTAAATATTGAATAAGGCCTCATTAGCCCTTATCTCTTAAGTATCAACATAGAATGTTAAGGAATCATCAATGAGCAATCCTTTGCTAAACAGCAACAAGCTACCGCCTTTTTCAAGTATTAAGCCAGAACATATTCAGCCAGCTGTCGAGCAAGGTATTGACGATTGTCGTCAAAAGATCGAACAAGTATTGGCTAACCAAGATCCGTTTACCTGGGACAATTTAGTTGCACCGCTAGAAGAGGTTGATGATCAACTGGGTAAAATCTGGTCACCTATTTCGCACATGAATTCGGTTGTTAGCAGCGAAGAGTGGCGTAAAGCCCATGATGCTTGTCTACCATTACTGTCTGAGTACGGTACATTTGTGGGTCAGCATCAGGGGCTTTATGAAGCCTACAAGTCACTTGCTGAGTCGGCAGAGTTTGCTCACTACTCCCAGGCGCAGAAGAAGTTGATTGAAAATAGTCTGCGCGACTTTGAATTATCAGGTATTGGCTTAAGCGATAGTGACAAGTTGCGTTACGGCGAGCTTGTGAAGCGAATGTCAGAGCTAACCAGTCAGTTTTCTAATCAGTTATTAGATGCCACGCAAGCTTGGACTAAGCTTATCACCGATGAAGCGCAGCTTAACGGTTTGCCTGAGTCAGCTGTTGCAGCAGCAAAGGCAATGGCCGAAGCAAAAGAGTTAGATGGTTGGTTATTTACACTAGATTTTCCATCATACCTACCTGTGATGACTTACAGTGAAAACCGCGAACTGCGCGAAGAGTGTTATCGCGCTTTCGTTACGCGTGCATCGGATCAAGGTCCAAATGCTGGTGAGTTTGATAATGGCCCATTAATGGATGAAATTTTGGCTTTGCGCCATGAGCTTGCAAATCTGCTTGGTTTCGACAGCTACGCTGATAAGTCATTAGCGACTAAGATGGCAGAGTCTCCTGTGCAAGTACTCGACTTTTTAACCGAACTTGCAGCTCGCTCTAAGACTCAAGGTGAGACTGAGCTTGCAGAGCTAACTGAATTTGCAGAGAAAGAGTGCGGTGTAACTGAACTTGAGGCTTGGGATCTAAGTTTCTACGCTGAAAAGCTTAAGCATCATAGATATGAGATCTCGCAAGAGTTACTGCGCCCTTATTTCCCTGAAGACAAAGTCTTATCAGGTTTGTTTTATACCGTATCGCGCCTATTTGGCCTAAAGGTTGAAGAGCAAAAAGAGTTTGATACTTATCATAAAGACGTACGCTTTTTTAATATCACTGACAGCAATAATGAGCATCGTGGTAGTTTTTATCTCGACCTTTATGCTCGTGAAGGTAAACGTGGCGGTGCTTGGATGGATGATTGCCGAGCGCGTCGCATGACAGAAAATGGCTTACAAGATCCTGTGGCTTATTTAACCTGTAACTTCAATGCGCCAGTGGCAGGTAAGCCTGCACTGTTTACCCATGACGAAGTCACGACTCTGTTCCATGAGTTTGGCCATGGTATTCACCATATGCTGACTAAGATTGATGTGGGTGGCGTGTCGGGTATTAGCGGTGTGCCTTGGGATGCGGTTGAGTTGCCTAGTCAGTTTATGGAGAACTGGTGTTATGAGGAGGAAGCCTTAGCTGAGATCTCTGGTCACTATGAAACAGGCGAGCCTTTACCAAAAGCCATGTTAGATAAGATGCTAGCGGCGAAGAACTTCCAGTCAGGCATGATGATGTTGCGCCAGCTTGAGTTCTCACTGTTCGATTTTAAGATGCACCTTGAGTTTGACCCAGCTAAAGGCGCTGAAATTCAACAAAAGTTAGATGAAGTACGTGAGCAAATTGCAGTGATCAAGGCCGCTGAGTTTAACCGTTTCCAGCATAGTTTTGCCCACATCTTTGCCGGTGGTTATGCGGCAGGTTATTACAGCTATAAGTGGGCCGAAGTCCTTTCTGCTGATGCATTCTCACTGTTCGAAGAGCAGGGGATCTTTAACCCTGAAACAGGTAAGCGCTTCCTAGAAAATATCTTAGAGATGGGCGGTAGCGAGGAGCCTATGGAGCTATTTAAGCGTTTCCGTGGTCGTGAACCGCAAACTGACGCTTTGCTTAGACATAGCGGTATTACCGGTTAGTCATTAACTGGCAAGATTATTAAAGGCGCTTTTAGCGCCTTTTTTATTTGAGCTGGTTCACACTTGTGATCTGGTATGACCTCTGTTAGCCTTTCGGCTCTTTCCAAGGATGTTAGGTGGTATTGTCAATGAATCTGTATTTTAGGCTATTTTGGTTATTTTTATGGCGTACGCGTCATTGTCAAAAAATCGGATTTTTAGACACCAGCACATTGTCATATCGCGCCCTGCCAAGTGACTGCGATGTTAACTTTCATCTTACCAATTCTCGTTACCCGGCTTTTATGGATCTTGCTCGCACCTACATGATGGCGGAGATGGGATTTTTGAAACGATTTTTAAAGTTAGGTTGGATGCCGATCGTCAATGCGGCGGAGTTCACCTACATTCGCGATATTAAGCCGTTCGCTAAGTTTGAAATTGAAACCAAGCTGGTGGGCTGGGATGAAAAGTATTTTTATATTGAGCAGCGTTTCGTTAGCGAGCGAGGCTTACATTGCATTGCCCATGTACGCGGAGTGTTTGTCTGTAAAGGTAAGCAAGTTGCCATAACCACCATGCTGGAAGAGGTTGGCTTTACGCAACCGGCGCCGCCAATGCCAGCAGAGGTGGTCAAATGGAAAGCATTTTTACAGCTTAAGAAAGAATGTAATTTACCAGTTAAGCCGAGTGAGACGATAGAATTTAAAGCGGCCAGCTAAGTGCCGTTAGTTGTTAGCTACTAAGTGCTGTTAGTCGCTAACTGCAGTCAGCGCCACTGAGCTAGGTATGACTAAAGCGCTCACTTTGGCCTAATGTGGCGTGAGTGAGCTCTATCTCTTCGATGGTTTGCACTACAGACCCCCTTAGTTTTGCCTGGATCCAGTAGCGACCAATATGCTGATAATCGAGCAGGTGTAGTTTCTTTTCTAAGGTTTTCAAGCAGGGGATCAGCGCGCAGTCTGCCAAGGTAAAACTGTCACCACATACCCAATGGTTGCTCGCGAGTCGCTTATCGAACTCTTCCAATATCGCAAGCACCGCTTTTTCTAAATGTTTGGTGTAAATCTGATCATGGCTGGTCTCGCGGGCCTGTAACCACTCTTCAATGCTTCTGTCTAATCGATTATCGCTGAGTCTGTCGTAGAACCTGACATATAAGGCTTGCATCTTGTCGATAGGAATAAGCTGGGTGCCAGAGCTGATATAGTTATCCAGATACTCGATAATGATGCTGGCATCGCTAAAAGACTCCCCAGACTTGAGTTGCAAAGTAGGGAGCTGCCCTGACGGGTAAAGACGAATAAAATTGCGTCGATGAAAAACATCAGTGAGATCTATGACGTGCGGATAAAAATTTGCCTGTTTTTCATAGAGGGCGATAAGTGTTTTTTGTGACTGGCGCGCCAGTGGGTGGTAATACAGATCCATATCCAATATCGGTTCGTAATTTTAAGGATTACTATTAACCTTAGTCGCTAACCCTTGGACTCTCAATGCTGCAGACTCTGGCTTGAGGCCGATAGCTGTGTGATTGGGATAAAGCATCGGGTCACATCGATCGTTTAGTGAATATAAGCAAAAGGTTAATCCGTTAGCGATAGAGTTTAAATAACGAGAGAGAATATGAGCCAAATCGAAAAGTTTGCCGCTATTTACGCTAGAGCATCACAGCGAAAGGGCGGGGATGAAGGACTAGAAGCGCTGCTACCAGGCAGTTTGTCACCTCAAGAGTTGACTCAATATAGTGATGCACAATTGCTATCTGAACTCAGCAAAAAGGTGTTTCAAAGTGGCTTCGTATGGCGGATTGTAGAAGCTAAGTGGCCTGAATATGAGCAGGCCTTTTTCGGTTTCGAGCCCTTTAAGGTATTGATGTTGTCTCCAGAGCAGCTACAAGAACGCGCCAGTGATCCCAAGTTAATACGTCACCTTAAAAAAACCATGGCGATCTATGACAATGCTCATATGGTCAACGATCTTGCGGCTATACACGGCAGTTTTGCCAAGTATATTGCAGACTGGCCGAGCGATAATATCACCGGACTCTGGGCTGAACTTAAACGCAAAGGCACTCGTCTTGGGGGCAACACCGGTCCTTATTTTTTGCGCGCTATGGGCAAAGATACCTTTTTGTTAACCAATGACGTACAAGGCTATTTAAAGAGTCAAGGTCTAGTGGATTATGGCTTTAGCTCAAAAGCTGGATTAAAGCAGGTGCAAGATGTGTTTAATCATTGGCAACAAGAGTCAGGGCGCAGTCTAGCCGATATCAGTAGAGTCTTAGCTTGCAGTGTTGGCGATAATCGAATTTAAGCTTCAACCTGATTATTTTTGATTTAATCTTGTTGACATAAAATCCTTATAAATTAAATGTTAATGCTGTTCCGATGTTAATGTGGCCCGCGATGCACAGGCTTGCCTTAACCTGGGGGTAACATGTTTTGCTTGTTATTACTCTTGTTAACATCTGGTAAACACATGCAGCTGATTTCATGCGTAAATTTTCATTAACTTACAATTTAAACTGGGAGTTTTTCTTGTTGACTCGCGGACATTGTGAGATAAAGGTCCGTTATATATTTGACAAAAAATTATGCTTCCAAAGGTGGGTTTGACGGCACTTTCTGCTTTCAAAAATTTGATTACCGAGTAGATGGCTTTTATTAGGAGTTCTCATGCGGCAAATAGTGAAAATTGCCTCTGTTTTAAGTGTGGCGTTATGGATAAGTGGCTGTGAGCAAAAACCTGAACAAGGGCCTCAGCAGCGTGGACCAATGGAAGTCGGTACGATAACTATCGCCACTAAACCTCAATCAATTATGGTTGAATTACCGGGCCGTAGTAAGTCTTATTTGGAAGCGGAAGTACGTCCACAGGTAAGCGGTATTATTATGGAACGCGGCTTTGTTGAAGGTAGAGATGTCGAGAAAGGACAATCTCTATATCAAATAGAGCCATCGACCTATGAAGCTGCACTGGTGAGTGCCAAGGCTGATCTTACTAGTGCAGAAGCTGGCTTAGTATCGGCTAAAGCAAAGGCACAGCGTTTTGAGAAGCTAGTAGAGCTTAATTCAATCAGTGAACAAGATTATGATGAAGCAGATGCGGCTTACAAAGAAGCATTAGCGCGTGTAACGGTTGCTAAAGCGGCAATCAATACTGCACAAATTAATCTAGAGTACACCAAAGTAACAGCACCAATCTCTGGTCGTATTGGTAAGTCTGACGTGACTGCTGGTGCACTTGTTACTGCAAATCAGAGCCAAACATTGGCGACGATTCAGCAACTTGACCCAATGAATATTGATATCGCTCAATCGAGCACGCAGATGTTGCGTCTTAAGTCTCAACTAAAGCGTGGTCAAATTGAAGCAGCAGCTAATGCCAATGTTGAGCTGATCCTTGAAGACGGTACGCCTTATGGTCAAACCGGTGTGTTGCAGTTCTCTGAAGTGACAGTAAACGAAAACACAGGTTCAGTAATTATCCGTGCAGAGTTTCCTAACCCTGACGGTGTGTTGATGCCAGGCATGTATGTGCGTGCGGTATTAAACACAGGTACCGATCCTGAAGCGATTTTAGTGCCGCAAAGAGCGATTACCCGTAATACCAAGGGTGAAGCCGTTGCTATGGTTATCGAAGATGGCAAGGTTGCTGCGCGTATCGTTACTACGGCAGAGGTTATTGATAACCAATGGCGTATTACCAGCGGTCTTAAAGCCGGTGATGAGCTAATCGTTGAAGGCCTGCAAAAAATTCGTCCGGGTGCCCCTGTTAAAGCGGGTCCTTTGGTTGCTGATAAGAAACCTGAAACACAACAGAAATAGGGCAGAGTTATGGCACGTTTCTTTATCGATCGCCCAATTTTTGCATGGGTGATCGCTATTATTGTGATGCTGGCAGGTGTGCTCTCTATTGTGGGCCTACCCGTATCTCAGTACCCGAGTATTGCACCGCCGTCGGTTGTGGTTAGTGCTGTTTATCCTGGTGCGTCGGCTAAGACAATGGAAGACTCGGTAACTCAGGTTATTGAGCAGCGAATGACTGGTCTTGACAACCTTCGCTACATTTCATCGACCAGCGATAGCTTTGGTAATGCGCAAATTACCTTAACCTTTAACGCCGAAGCCGATCCTGATATCGCGCAGGTACAGGTGCAAAACAAGTTACAGCTTGCTCTGCCTCTACTACCGCAGGAAGTTCAGGCGCAAGGTGTTAACGTAACTAAGTCGAGCGCGGGTTTCTTGATGGTAGCCGCCTTCGTATCTGAAGACGGTTCACTGGATAAAAACGATATTGCCGATTACGTGGGCTCTAATATTCAGGATCCGCTAAGCCGTGTTCCGGGTGTGGGTACCATTGAGCTATTTGGTGCCCAGTACGCGATGCGTATCTGGCTTGATCCATTAAAGCTGACGCAATATAACCTAACCAGCCAAGATATTATTAGCTCTATCAGAGAGCAAAATGCGCAGGTATCGGCAGGTCAGTTAGGTGGTGCGCCATCGTTACCAGGCCAAGAGCTAAACGCGACTGTATCGGCTCAGAGCCGACTACAAACCGCTGAGCAGTTCCAAAAGATCATCATTAAAGCCGATACATCGGGCGCGAAAGTGTTCCTAGAAGATGTGGCTCGTGTTGAACTGGGCGCTGAAAGCTATGCAGTTGAGTCATTTTATAATGGCAAACCTGCAGCGGGTATCGGTATTCAGCTAGCAACGGGTGCAAACGCACTGGCGACTGCTGAAGGTGTACGTGCCAAGATTGCAGAGATGATGCCTTTCTTCCCTGAAGGGATGGAAGTGGTTTATCCCTACGACACCACGCCATTTGTTGAGAAATCAATTGAAGGTGTTGTGCATACGCTGCTTGAAGCAGTGGTATTAGTGTTCTTGATCATGTACCTGTTCTTACAGAACTTCCGTGCAACACTGATTCCAACCATTGCGGTACCAGTTGTACTTTTAGGTACCTTTGCGGTGTTGGCTGCAGCCGGCTTCTCTATTAACACCTTAACCATGTTCGCTATGGTACTGGCTATTGGTCTTCTGGTAGATGACGCGATTGTGGTGGTGGAGAACGTTGAGCGTGTGATGCAAGAAGAGGGCCTCAGTCCAATTGAGGCCACTAAGAAGTCGATGGATCAGATCACCGGTGCGCTGGTGGGTATTGGTCTAACACTGTCTGCAGTATTCGTACCTATGGCATTTATGTCTGGCTCAACGGGTGTGATTTACCGTCAGTTCTCAATCACGATTGTGTCGGCGATGGCATTGTCTGTGATGGTTGCGATTATCCTGACTCCTGCACTTTGTGCCACCATGCTTAAGCCGATTGCTAAAGGTGATAGCCATGCAAAAACCGGTTTCTTCGGTTGGTTTAACCGTAAGTTTGATGCGCTAACCTCTCGTTATGAAGCGAGTGTGGCGGCGATGATCAAGCGTGTAGGTCGAACTATGATGGTGTACCTAGCGATCACGGTTGCTGTGGGTTGGATCTTTATGCGTATGCCTACAGCATTCCTACCGGATGAAGACCAAGGGATCTTGTTTACTCAGGCTATTTTGCCAGTTAACTCGACTCAGCAAGAAACGAAAGAAGTACTTGAAAGAGTGTCTGACTTTTATCTAGAAGATGAAAGTGCCAGCGTTAAATCAGTATTTGCGGTTTCGGGCTTTAGTTTCGCCGGTAATGGCCAAAACATGGGTATTGCGTTCGTTGGTCTTAAAGACTGGTCTGAGCGTACTGAGCCTGGTCAAGACGTACAGTCGGTTGCAAATCGTGCCATGGGCATGTTCTCGCAGATGAAGGAAGCTTTCGTGTTTGCCTTCGTACCGCCAGCGGTAATCGAATTGGGTACCGCTAACGGTTTCGACTTCTACCTGCAGGATAAGAATGGCCAAGGTCATGACAAGCTAGTCGCAGCGCGTAATATGTTGCTGGGTATGGCGGCGCAGAATCCAAACCTAGTGGGCGTTCGTCCAAATGGTCAAGAAGATGCACCACTTTACCAGGTACATATAGACCATGGTAAGTTGCGAGCTTTAGGTATCGATATTGAGTCGGTTAACAGCGTGCTCGGCACTGCCTGGGGTGGTAACTACGTAAACGACTTTATTGATCGTGGCCGTATTAAGAAAGTATACGTTCAAGGTGAAGCTGAATATCGTATGCAGCCAGAAGATCTTGATTCTTGGTATGTACGCAACTCTAAAGGCGAGATGGTTCCTTTCTCAGCCTTTGCTTCAGGCACCTGGGGCTATGGTTCTCCACGTCTAGAGCGTTTCAACGGCCTACCAGCGATGAATATTCAAGGTGGTACAGCGGAAGGTTACAGTACTGGTGCGGCGATGGATGATATCGAAGCCATGGTTAAGAAGCTGCCGCCAGGATTTGGTATCGAGTGGAACGGTCTTTCTTATGAAGAACGTCTATCTGGTAACCAAGCGCCAATGCTATATGCTTTGTCGATTGTGGTGGTATTCCTCGTACTAGCAGCGCTTTATGAAAGCTGGTCAGTTCCATTTGCGGTTATCCTGGTTGTGCCTCTGGGTATTATTGGTGCGCTACTTGCGATGAATGGTCGTGGTTTACCAAACGACGTATTCTTCCAGGTGGGTCTACTGACAACCGTAGGTCTAGCGACCAAGAACGCCATCTTGATTGTAGAATTTGCTAAAGAGTTCTACGAGAAAGGCGCTGGTCTTGTTGAAGCAACACTACACGCGGTTCGAGTGCGTCTACGTCCAATTTTGATGACGTCTCTAGCATTCGGTTTAGGTGTTGTGCCGCTAGCGATTAGTAATGGTGTAGGCTCTGGTAGCCAGAATGCTATTGGTACATCGGTACTAGGCGGTATGATGAGCTCGACCTTTATGGGGATCTTCTTTATCCCAATCTTCTTCGTGATTGTTGAGCGTATCTTCAGTAAGCGCGAACGAGATGCAGCTAAAGCGATTAAAGCAGAAGGCAGAGCAGCTAAAGCGGAAGCTAAGGCAGCGAAAGCTAACAAATAACCTTAGGGTTATATCGTTAACGCGCTAAGACTAAAAAGCCCAGCATCTGCTGGGCTTTTTGTTGTCTTAAAGATAGAGCGCTCGCAGGCTCGCTGCGAGGACCTAGGTTCTAGGACGCCAACAAGTTGGCTGCTAGGAAAGCTAAAAGATAGAGCACTCGCAAGCTCGTTGCGAGGACGGTGCTGCGCACCTACGAGGACCTAGGTTCTAGGACGCTAACAAGTTGGCTGCTAGGAAAGCTAAAAGATAGAGCACTCGCAAGCTCGTTGCGAGGACGGTGCTGCGCACCTACTAGGACCTAGGTTCTAGGACGCCAACAAGTTGGCTGCTAGGAAAGCTAAAAGATAGAGCACTCGCAAGCTCGTTGCGAGGACGGTGCTGCGCACCTACGAGGACCTAGATTCTAGGACGCCAACAAGTTGGCTGCTAGGAAAAGCTAACAGCTTAAAAGTTAAAGCCTACTCGTAGTACTTGGAATCTTTTGGTTGTTGCTTTCCTAGGGCCTAGCACCTCGCACCTAGGACCTATCTTTTAATCTTTCCGTCTTGGCCTTTTCTAGAAGCGACAAGGTCGCGCTCTCGCAGGGCGAAGCCCGATCTCGTTTCTGCTTTTCCTACAATCTGTGTCGTACCGGGCAGCTTAGTAACAGCTCATCGTTATCGAGTGCGCGCACTTGGCACTCGGTGTCTGTGATTAAGCCGTATGAAGCTCGACCATCATTGCGTGGAATTGTGGTTGAACCGGGGTTGAACAGCAGTATATTGTCGCGATATTCAGCAACCGGTATGTGAGTATGGCCATAGACGAGTCCATCACCCGTTTGAAGTGCTGGCAGTTTGTCAGGGCTATAAATATGGCCGTGGGTCAGGAATAGACGCATTTGTGGTAGTAATACCTGAGCAAAGCTTGCGCTCATTGGAAATAGCAGCAGCATCTGGTCGACTTCACTGTCGCAATTGCCGCGAACTGCGATGATTTTATCTGCATAGAGATTCAGCGCTTCAGCTACTGCAACGGGATCATAGCCTTCTGGAATGGCGTTACGAGGGCCGTGATTAAGCAGATCTCCAAGCAAAACAAGATAACGTGCGTTGGATTGTTCAAACCGGGCCAACATGGCTTGTGTGGCTGAAAGGGAACCGTGTAAATCAGAGGCGATAAAGAGTTTCATAAACTATGCCTAGAGAGATAAAACAGCTGCTAAATATAACCTGTTACTCGATAAATCTAGTAATTAATTAGATTTAATGACAAAAAAGCGATGGATCAATTTGGGTGAACTAAAATAACAACTAACTATTATGGTGAAGCCGTTTTCTTCCTCCTTAGCCGTAATGATTAGCGCTAGCCAACGTTGTTACCGTAGTAAATGTTCCCGAATTAATAGAGGCAATATGATGCAGAGTTTCTTTGAACTAATCTTGCATGTTCTTAGTACCTTAAGTGGTATGGTGTGGCAAATTTATTGGCCGCTGGCCTTTGGTTTAATGCTGTCGTCTGTACTGCGTAATATTTTGCCCCTTGATGTCGTTGTAAAGCACTTAGGCAGAACCAATGGAACCAGTCTCCTGCTTACCACGCTTTTGGGGATGGTCTCGTCTTCTTGTTCATATGCTGCGGCCTCACTGTCTAAAACACTACTGATTAAACACGCTACATTGCCTAATGCCATGGCTTTTTTAGTGGCAAGTACCAATCTGATTTTGGAAATGTTTATCGTCTTAGTGTCGTTGCTTGGTTGGCAGTTTTTGTGGGGTGAGATAATCGGCGGCCTGTTACTTATTGTCATAGTGGGCTTTATTTTCCGTTTCTATCCTAAAGAGCAGTCTCGGGCATTACGTGACAAGTTGTTGGCTGAAGAGAAAGGTGTTTCGACTGAAATGAAATGTGGTGAGACCATGCCCGGTATGGCTGCTGCAAGTTCAACATCAACCTCAGCCGCTAACCCAAGTCCAATCGCTAGTCCAGCCCCTAGCTCAAGTTCAAGCTCAAACGTAAACAAGAGCGCTACAGAGATGAAGTGCGGTGCAGATATGCCTGAAATGGCTAAAGCAGACCCAAGCACTGGGCCTACTCCAAGCTCAACCCCTGGTTCAAACGCAAACAAGAGCGCTAAAGAGATGAAGTGCGGCGCAGGGAAATGTGGTGCGGATATGTCAGGCTCTAGTGCGGCACATAATGCGGCGGAGCCGAGTTATATGGACAAGGTTCGTCGCAGTGCGGGTTACTTCTGCATGGATATCGGCATGATAGGTAAAGATATCGTTATTGGGGTGGTCATTTCTTCGGTATTGATTGCCTTAGTGCCTGCAGACTGGTGGCGAGAGTTGTTTATCAGTAGTCAGACTAGCCTGCCCGCATGGATACATTCCTTATTAGATGTACTCATAGGTATCTTTGTGGCTGTGATTGCCTATGTATGCTCTGTTGGTAACTTATTATTGGCGGCAGCCTTGTGGCACGGCGGTATTTCATTTGGTGGTGTAATGGGCTTTATTTTGGCAGATGTGCTAACTATTCCTATGCTGCGAGTGTATGCCAAATATTACGGCACCAAACCTGCACGTTGGATGGGAGCGCTGTTATTTTTGAGCATACTGGCGACAGGGCTTATTATTGATTTAATTTATATGCATGTGGATTGGTCAGCGTCGAAGGAAGCCATTCGTACTTTGCATCAAAGCGGCTTTGGTTGGAATTTCACTACCATGATGAATGTTATTTTTGTCCCGCTATCGATTTGGTATTACCGTTTAGGTAAGAGCTAGGAAGGTACTAGGTTCTAGATACTAGGGCGTTCGCAAGCTCACTTCTAGGAGATAGATCCTAGGACGTTCGCAAGCTCACTGCGAGGACGCCAACAAGTTGGCTGCTAGGAAAAGCGTAAAGATAACAGCGTTACATCTTTGCTTTACTGTCTCAGCTTTTCCTAGGGCCTAGAACCTCGCACCTAGGATCTATGTTTTAAGCTTTACTGTCTCAGCTTTTCCTAGGCCCTAGAACCTCGCACCTAGGATCTATGTTTTAAGCTTTACTGTCTCAGCTTTTCCTAGGACCTAGGGTCTCGAACCTAGGGCCTAGGATCTATGTTTTAAGCTTTACTGTCTCAGCTTTTCCTAGGGCCTAGAACCTCGCACCTAGGATCAATGTTTTAAGCTTTACTGTCTCAGCTTTTCCTAGGACCTAGTACCTCGAACCTAGGTCCTATCTTTTACCTTCTAAGGCGTATAATACGTGGCAGCTCCAGGACCTACTGGCAGGCCAAATACAAACACCCAAAGAAAGAAGAAACAGGTCCATCCGATAAAGAACACAATCGAGTATGGCAGCATGGTGGCGACCAAGGTTCCGATCCCGAGGTTTTTCTTATACTGAGATGCGACGGCCAAGATCAGACCAAAGTAACTCATCATCGGGGTGATAAGGTTGGTCACCGAATCACCGATTCGATAAGCCGCTTGAATAGTTTCTGGTGCGTAACCTACCAACATCAACATAGGTACAAAGATAGGCGCGGTAACGGCCCACTGTGCAGAGGCGCTGCCGAGCATCAAGTTGATAAAGCCACACATCATAATAAACAGCACAAATACTAATGGTCCGGTTAAGCCGACTGCATTTAAGGCATCTGCGCCAGATACGGCAAGTACTGCGCCTAGATTAGTCCACTTAAAGAAGGCGACAAACTGCGAGGCGAAGAATACCAACACAATATACATCCCCATGCTGCTCATGCTGCTAGACATGGCGTTAATCACATCAATATCGCGCTTCATGGTGCCCACAACACGGCCATAAACGAGGCCTGGAATGGCAAAGCAGATAAAGATAAATGCCACGATCCCCTTTAAGAAAGGAGAGCCGGCCACTAAGCCTGTCTCCTGGTTTCTTAATGGTGCGCCTTCAGGAATGATGGTGAGCGCTAACACTGCTGACATCACCAAAACCGTTAGTCCCGCGACCTTTAATCCTCTCTTTTCTAGAGCGCTAACCGTATCCATTTTCTGCTGGCTAAGATCGATTGCTGCTTCACTCACATCATATTTACCTAACTTAGGCTCAACGATTTTTTCGGTAACGAGTGCGCCAAGGAAAGTGATTAAAAAAGTGGAGACAAACATGAAGTACCAGTTTACTTCGGGGCCTACAAGGTAGTCAGGGTCGATCATCTGCGCCGCAGCTTCAGTGATCCCCGATAGTAATGGGTCTACGGTGCCAAGTAATAAGTTCGCGCTATATCCGCCCGATACGCCAGCAAAAGCGGCTGCGAGTCCGGCAAGTGGGTGGCGACCTAAGGAGTGAAATATCATCGCCGCCATTGGGATTAACACCACGTAACCCAGCTCTGATGCGGTATTAGAGACGATACCGGCAAACACCAATGTGAGGGTGACTAAGCGTTTTGAGGCTCCCATCACGAGTAAGCGCATAGCGGCAGATAGCAGGCCTGAACGGTCAGCTATGCCAACACCAAGTAGGGCAACAAGTACTGTACCTAGTGGGGTGAAGCCTGTGAAATTGGTCACCAAATTAGACACTATCAGCCTTAAGCCTTCGCCGTTCATCAGGCTGACAACATGGATAAGTCCATCGCTATTGCGGCCCGATGCGCCTTCTGGTCTTGGGTCAACAACGGTTAATTCGAAATAGCCTGCTATGCCACTTATTACCACAACAGCAGCACAAAACATGGCAAATAGGGTGATAGGGTGAGGCAGTAAGTTACCGAGTCGCTCAACCACGTTTAGGAAGCGAACAAACCAGCCATTAGGTTTGTTATTGGGAGCTGAGGGGAGATCGTCGGACAAGGGCAAACTATCGCCGTTATTGGTGCTCATAATATCTTCCTTCAAAGTAAGTTCTTTATTTTGTTGTTTTTATTTTAATTTTCTTCGACTCGAGTGACTACAAATGAGCACTGTTTTGTTAAGCCGATGTGGCATGATGGATAAGAAAAATTAATTAAACCTTAAATCGGCTCATTTGTTGTTAGCGTAGTTTGCCGTAATCGTGAGTGCCAGTGCGGCTTTGCAGGATTTTAAACTTGAATTAAGGAGGAGGTATTTAGCGAATTTTAGGCAAAAAAAAGGACTCATTTGAATGAGTCCAAAAGGGATTGATTAACAATATCCGTTGGGATTGAGATTACTATAGCTAGGGTTAGCTGTATCAAAGCTGAATGGGTAAAACGACTTGGGTTAACAGTTGTTAATCTTAGATGTTGCTAAGTGTTTTTAAGTGTAATTCCCTGATATTAGAGGGTTGCGTGCAGTTGTTTAGATAAAAAAAATGGACTCATTTAAATGAGTCCAAAAGGGATAGATATTGGGGGTGTCCGTTAGAAGCGTGATTACTATACCTAATACTATAGCTAAAGTTAGCTGTATCTAGACTGAATAAGTACAGGGTAATGTTGTCGCTCACTTTTATCTGCTGCTTGGTGTGGGCAGTTAGTGGCTGCTTGGCTTAAATGCCCAAAAGAATACAAATAAATAAGTAAGCTCAAAGTTAAATAAAAATACTGATTAGTTTGCCTGTTAGGGCATATTAGTTTGCAAAATACTCGAGATAACTTTTGAGGTGTTCAAAAAATAATAGACTGCTATTTGTGTTTAACTACTGATTTTAAACAGTATTAGTTTTTGTGGTGAACAGAGAGTGTACGGCCGCTAAGATTTTACTCTTGCTTGAACCATTAAATGGATAAAGGTGGCATTAGTAGATGTTTAGTTAGCGTTTTTTGACCGAATTTATAAGAGTTTGTTGTGGATTAGGTTAAAAAGTGACGCTATTGAAGGCTAGCAAATGTCGGTAGAAGCTGGATTTCGTTCCTCAAATAAGTAACAGTAAGAGCCATAAGGAAATAGCGAAGCCATTTTAATAAAAAAAAATAGATAGGAAATACAAATGGAAGGGATATTGTTGGGGTTAGGTCTAGTCGTGATTATTGGCTACTTATGGTATGTGAGCTTAATTAAAAAGCGTAATACGGGACGAGAAGCTTTATCAGGCATAGATGTTCAGCTGAAGAAGCGTTCTAACCTAGTACCTAATATTCTCAAGATCGCACAAAAGTATATGGATCATGAGAAGTCGTTACTAACAGAGATCACCGAGTTACGCACCTTGGCAACTAAGCGCTATAACGATACCGATCCTACAGCCGTTAAATCCCATCTAGAAGTCGCTGAAAAGCTGAATCAAAAAATGTCGCAGTTAATGGTCAGTGTTGAAAATTATCCTGACCTTAAATCAGACAATACCATGCTGCAAGCAATGCAAACCTATAACGAAGTGGAAGCGCAGCTTTCTGCGGCGCGTCGCTTCTATAACTCGGCAGTGTCTGAGCTTAATACTGCAGTTGAAATTTTTCCCGGCTCTATTATTGCCTCAATGGCCAGCGTCAAGGTGATGCCTTTTTATGAAGCCGATGAGGCGTCAACAGCCCCTGTAGATGCCAGTGATTATTTAAAATAACTGATTACTTAAAATAACTGATTACTTAAAATAACTGATTACTTAAAATAACTGATTATTTTAAGTAATCAGTTATTTGAAGTAATTGGGACTTTTCAGTAATAGCCGCAATTCATATCAGCATTGCGGTGATGGCTGTTACTGAGATCATCGGAGTACATGAGTACAATATGAACCTCATTAGTTTTCTTTTTGGCGCATCGATAAAGCCTATCCGTAACAGTAATAATTTAGTTGCCGCCCCTGCTGAGATTGCCGAGTTTAAGCAATACTATCAGCAACACCTTGAGCCCCTGACAAGCAAATTTGAAAATGCGCGTGTTGCCAGTCTGCAGTCTTGTCGTCAGCGTTTATATCTTTGCAGTGCTATTTATCTTAGCGTTGCCGCGCTGGCATTTCTGTTTATGCCTTACTTGAACACTACAGATCCTTTGATGATTTACCTTATCGGGTTAGTGGTGCTCGCGCTGCCGTTTGCCTGGTGGGTGTTTAATCCGATTAAGCATTATAAAAGCGATGTAAAGCAGAGGATCTACCCGCTAATTTTTAAGTATTTTGGCCATGATTTTATTTTTAGTCCTGATCATAAGATGAGCCTAGCAGCGCTTAAAGCCTCAAAGCTGCTGCCTTATTATGATGCTGCTAACTTTGAAGATTATGTGCAGGGGACTTATAAGAATACGGAGATCGCTCTTAATGAGCTGCACCTTACCAAGCAGATTAAGCGCGATAAAAATACTGATACGGTCACCGTGTTTAAAGGAGTGATGATTGAGCTAAGCAGTCACAAAGGCTTTCGTGGGCATACGGTTGTGGTTAAGACTCGCGGCGGTTTAGTGAACTTTCTATCTGATTCTTTTAAGGGACTAGAGCGGGTAAAATTAGAAGATCCCATCTTTGAAAAGCAGTTTGATATATTTTCTACTGACCAAATTGAGGCGCGTTATCTCTTAACTGTCACTTTTATGGAGCGATTGCAGGCGTTATCGGCAAGTTTTGATAACAAGATCCAATGTGCTTTTTACCAAAATAAGCTGCTTATCATGCTCGGCAGTAAAGATAATCGCTTTGAAATGGCTTCGATATTTAAAGCGGCAACCTTTGAATATGAATTTAGTCAGATAAATAAAGAGATGAAGCAGCTTTTTGCTATAGTCGACGTACTGCAATTAGATCAATCGACCGGATTATGATTAAGCAAGGATCGCTCGTTAGTTTACTGTTTTTTTTAGCTGTTACTGTGCAGGCCGAGGTTCAGACTTTGGGGCAGAAGCCACATTTTGTGGCTAATCCATCAAATAAAAGTGTGTTGGGGAAAACCATTGAGGTTAACGAAACTACCACAGGGTTAACTCATACATTAACTAGCGCCAATGTCATCAGCAATAGCCGTGCTCAAGGTGAGAAGGTTTATCATTACCGCACGACTACTGGCGTGTTGGTATTTAGCGATCATGCTCCGCAGCAGGGGCATTATCAGGTTCTACTGTTTGATTGTTACGCCTGTAAACCAGAATCAAATATTAATTGGAAATCGATCCCGCTATTTACCTCTCAATACCGGCTACAAATAGCCAGTGCGGCCAAGGCTTATCACTTAGAGCCTGCATTGATCCGCGCCGTTATCCATGCTGAATCCGCCTTTAAATCGGCAGCGGTATCTAAAACTGGCGCTCAAGGCTTGATGCAGCTAATGCCGGCAACCGCAAAAGAGCTAGGGGTGAGCGATGCATTTCATCCAGAGCAAAATATTGATGCTGGCAGCCGTTACTTAGCGCAGTTACTTAAGCGTTTTAATGGTGATATTAGTTTGGCATGCGCCGCTTATAATGCAGGCGCCTCAAGGGTAGACCAATACAATGGTGTACCGCCTTACCCTGAAACTCAAGCCTATGTTGAGCGAGTGCAGATATTGTTAAAGCGCTACCGTAGCAGTTAGCGCTTTTTACTCGAGCTTAAACCGATTGATATTAGGCTGCCGCCAAAATAGGATTGTTTACCGTTAAGCCCACTGTTCGCGAGCGTGCTTTAACATCCAGCCAAACCATAGGCACCACGATAAAACACAGTACGATATTAGAGATTGGCATCGCCATCCACACGCCATCAACGCCCATTATTTTTGGCAAAACATATAAAAATGGCAGCTGGATAAGCATATTCCCGCATGCTATCGCGAGGGCTTTCACCCCTTGATTCGTCGCCATAAAGTACACCGAAGACAGAGCGATAAAACCGTCGAGTGGCATAGCAAACAGGTGCAGTCTGATCCCATCAACCGCCGTTGCAATCAGCTCTGAATCATTGCTA
The DNA here is from genome assembly GCF_052977265.1 of Shewanella sp. 0m-8. NCBI lineage: Bacteria > Pseudomonadati > Pseudomonadota > Gammaproteobacteria > Alteromonadales > Shewanellaceae > Shewanella > Shewanella sp. 0m-8. The sequence goes on from NZ_JBRIMB010000005.1 coordinate 63,401, forward strand.
TTAAATAGCCCAACCATGGCGTGCGGTATGACATTCAACAAGGTTATCCAGCTAACGCCTGCAATCAGGGTGACCTTGACCGATAGCTTTAGCATCTTGTTAATGTTTTCGTGCTGCTCTGCGCCATAGTAATAACTCACTGGTGGCTGTAGGCCTTCCGCCACCCCCTCAGCGACTAAGTAATACAGCACCATGAGGTAGCCAACAATCGCAAAAGCGCCGACTGTTAGCGGCGTGCCATATTCCATAAACAGTCGATTATGCAGCGCAAAAACGAAACTGGTATAAAGATACATAAATAGGCTAGATGAGCCTAACAGCATGATCTGCTTGGCAAAGGGTATCTTGAAATACGTAAACTTTGCAGGCCAACGTATATTGCTGATACGTGTACAAAAATAAATAAGTCCTAAGATACAGACGATAGATTGAGCACTAATGGTCGCGATTGCTGCGCCAAGCAAGCCAAAGTTAAAGACACCAATAAGCAGGTAATCTAAGCCAATATTGACAAGCGCACCTAGCACCATTAAGCCAGTGGCAATGTTAGGGCTTTCATCATTGCGGATCAGCAGTGGTAGTGCCGAGGCTATTATTGTCGCCGCTGCTCCCCATATGAACACCCCGATATAATCTTGCGCCATCCCCAGAGTGGCCCCCGCGCCACCTTGGGCCTCAATAAAGAAAGTACTGAACTGCGACAAAATGGTGGTCGATATAAGCGCAAGACCTAGCATCAACAGTAAGCTAGTGGTCAAAATAGTCGGCGCTGCACGAGTGTCACCTTTACCACGTTGAATTGAGAGCAAACTCCCGCTCCCCATGCCGATCATGATGCCAAAACCCACCATAAAGTAGATCACTGGCCAAGCCATGTTAATTGCGGCTAAGCCTTCATAACCTATGTAATGACCGATAAAGATACCGTCGACAATTTGATATAGGCCGTTAACCAGCATGGCGGCGATTGCAGGTAGGGTGTAACGCCAAAAAGTACGGCTAATAGAGTGATTATGAGTATCTTCGGGGATCGGAGCTAACATTTGCGTGTAAAGGTTGATGAATAGTGGGCGGCACATTACTCTGTATTTAAGATTGAATAAAGTTAGTTACTATCTGTTTTAGATATAGGTTGATTGGCAGGTGAAGCGATGAATTGGACGTTAGACGAGCTTAATGCATTTGTTAATTCGGTTAAGTTAGGCTCATTTTCGGCGGCAGCCAGAAAGATGGGCAAGGCGCAATCTAGAATTAGTACTGCCATCAGTAATTTAGAAGCTAGTTTAGGGTTTGAGTTATTTGACCGCAGCGCCAAACTACCCATGCTGACGCCTTTAGGTGAGGAGATGTTTATCGAGGCGCAGTCGGTGCTAGCCCAGTGCCAGCGACTCAATGCGCGGGCGATGACGGTGACATCTGGTGAAGAAGTGGTGCTAACATTTGCGATGGATGAAGCTGTACCAGTAAACGCATTTGAAGCCCTGTTTCAACGGATTTCGACTCAATTCCCGCTACTAAAGCTCACCATTATCAATGGCTCACAAGAAGATATCGCTCTATGGGTTGATGCGGGGCGTGCAGATATTGGCATTATGTTCCACACCTCGACTATGTTGCCAGACTCACTAGATTTTATGTCGATAGGCCAGTTTAAGCATAGCTTAGTGGTCGCGCCGACTCACCCGCTGGCCTCTATTCCTGCGCCGACCCTTGAGCAGTTAATGTTATACCGGCAGCTGGCGATTTGTGACATTACAGGCCAGTCTCAAACTAAGCCGTTATCAGGCCATTATTGGTATATAGACAGCTATTACTACATCATCGCTTTAGTGCTACAAGGTGTGGGCTGGGCGTTAGTGCCAGACCATGTAGCAAAATCAGATTGGTATATTGAAGATTTAACCGCGCTATCGAGTGAATATATTACAGATCCGTTATTGGTAGAGATGGGCGTGGTCAATCGCCGCGATAAGCAGATAGGCCCGGTGATGCATTGGTTATTTGAAGAGTTGCACTCGGTGCTGCAATAACAGGAAAGCAGGTACTAGGGCGTTCGCAGGCTCACTGCTAGGACGGTGCTACGCACCTACTAGGACGCCAACAAGTTGGCTGCTAGGAAAGCTAAAAGCAAAGGCTAAAGCCGATTCATGGAGCCTGAATCTGTTGCTTGTTTCTTTTAAATCTTGGATTTTTCTAGGGCCTAGAACCTCGCACCTAGAACCTATTTTTTAAGCTTTTCCTAGGGCCTAGAACCCCGCACCTAGAACCTGTCTTTTAAGCTTTTCCGTCTTGGCATTTCCTTAGGCCTAGGATCTAGCAACTCAAAAGTGGTAGTGTTTAATAAAGGAACGATTATAAAGGAATAATATGAAACGGATTTCGGTAATCTTGCTGGTTATGTTGGCATTGAACAGTGTGGGATGTTCATCAAACTCAGTGGCAAATGCAGGCTGTGATTTTGTTAGCGGCGCTCACAGTAACGAACAGCAAAGAGAGCAGCGAGAATCAATTGGTGGGAGTTCGACAGCATCAACTCAAAATAATAAAGATGTCGAAGTCGGTATCTTAAATGCAATTTTTGGGGTATTTAGCCGTCAGCTGAATGATGACCAAGAGTGTTTATAAGCATCAGGTTAGGAGATTTGACCTAGGTTCTAGGACGTTCGCAGGCTCACTGCTAGGACGCCAACAAGTTGGCTGCTAGGAAAGCTAAAAGCAAAGGCTAAAGCTGACACATCGCGCCGGTAATCTTTTGATTGGTGCTTTACTGTCTTGGATTTTCCTAGGGCCTAGAACCTATCTTTTAAGCCTTTTCTAGAAGCGACAACGTCGCGCTCTCGAAGTGACGCAGTCACGTCCCAGCAGGGCGAAGCCCGTTCTCGTCTTAGCTTTTCCTAGGACCTAGAACCTCGGACCTAGGATCTATCTTTTAAGCTCTTTCTTTATTCCGGCACTTCTTGCTTAACAGTTGTTTTGCCGCCGTTATGACCAATGCGACGCTCTAAATAGTCGAGCATCTCTTTGGCGGTAGTATCGAGCTGCCAAGGTGGGTTAATAACCCATAGGCCTGCTGCCGTCATACCAAAATCATTGTTATCGGGTCTAATCGCTTGCTCGATACGAAGTTGATTTTTAATACCGCTCTGGGCTAATAGCTTAAGCATACCTTCAGTTTGGTCTCGGTCTACAACGGGGTACCAAAGCATGAATACACCAGTTGAAAAGCGTTTATGAGCTTTAATAATCGCTTTTGCTACGTCTTGGTAGTCGGTTTTAATCTCATAACTTGGATCGATCAAAATCACGCCGCGACGCTCAAGTGGCGGCACTGCAGCGATAAGACCTTTAAGGCCATCGCCTTTGATCACACGAACGTGGCGATCGCCTGCAAACTGTTCTTCCAAGGTGAGAAAGTCAGTGCCATGCAGTTCGTGTAATACCATGCGATCTTTTTCACGCATATTCATGTCTACAAAGGCAGGAGAGCCTGGGTAAAACTCCAGATCTTGTTTACCTTGGTTGAAGTGTTTTACATCTTCTATGTATTGCACTAATGACTCAGGTAAATCTGTTCTGTCCCACAGTCTGGCTACACCATCTAAGTATTCGCCAGTTTTCTTAGAAAACTCATCGGTTAACGCGTAGCCACCCGCACCCGCATGGGTGTCGATATAAGCCATAGGCTTGTCTTTTTTGTGCATGAGTTTTAGCACTTGCAGCAAAATAGCGTGCTTGAGAACATCGGCATAATTGCCTGCGTGATAGCCGTGACGATAACTTAACATTGCGTTTAAAACCAAAGATGGAGAGAACGCTGATTATACAACAACTCCTGCTCGGTATCATAATTTGAGAGTTTGTCGCTGCATCCACATAATATTTTCGTCGACTAATGGTAGTTGCCAAATGGCTGTGCCGTCGTCTTGGTAGATGCGATAAAAGCTTAAGCTCGCTTGAGTTAGATGTTGTTTTCTTAACGCTAGATAGATGATTTGTGCGGTATCTGATAGCGCGTTGGGTGAAGACAATGTGGTTTTACCGACTTCGATATCAAAGCGTTCCACCTGACGTTGTTGCCATTTTTCTGTGGTGCGCTTGAATTGGCCACGGATCTCGTAGCGAATAGGCGTGGTATAGCAGTCTTCATCGGTGATACAGGCGGCAAAGTAAAAAATGCCGCTATCAGGTGCTAAATCGACCAGAGATATACGGATATCGCTGCGAACGAGACGATTGTTATCAAACGAAAAATATAGATCGCCATGGTAAATCTGCTCTTTTAAGTTGCCCTGATGCTTTCTAAGCTCTGGCAGGTCTAGCTTATTATAGGTTTTTTGCTCCATTCTTATTTTAGTGGTCAAAAAATCAGACAGGGCGAGTTGGCTACCGTGGTCTTTTTCAGCGCTAATGTTGATCAGCTGTTTTCCACTGCATTGACCGTGTTGATAATCCGGACAGATGGCAAAGCTGTCCATCTTGGCGCTGAGTAGGGCGAAACTGGTAAATGCGTTAAATGGTGCCAGCCAATTAGGTTCGTTACCGATCTGGTTAGCAAAACGCTGATTGATGATATCAGGGCTCAATGCTCGATCTATTGCAGGGGTAAACACATGTACCTCACCCGCGACATTACTGAGCTGACTCGCAATCAGGTTTTCGTTATAAGGCGTTTGGCTATGAGTGAGATAAGCGTAGCCGAGTAATAGGCTAAAGATGATAATGGCAATGGAAAAAAGCAGGACGGCTGTTGGCTTTTTTATGGTAGAGAGTGCTTGGTTGTGACCTGATAGGTGTAATACATAGCCATGCCTAGGAATGGTCTTGAGCTCAACTTCTGGATAGTTGGCTAGTTTTTTTCTCAATACACTAACGCACTGTTGTAATGATGATGCTGAAACCACTCTGTCGTGCCAACCTGCTTCTAATAAGGCTTCACGGGTGATTAACGTGCCCTGATGTTTGAGCATTAACTGCAGAACGGCTGTTTCGGCATAGCTGAGTTCGATACGTGATAAATCCTCAGCATCGACTAGGTGCTGTTGAGTCACGTTTAAGCTTAGCGTTGGCGTTAATTGCACAGAAATTCTCTAATAAAACAGTTATCTAATTGAGTATATTCTGACGTTTATAGCTGGGGAAATTGAAGCCCGTAAACTTTGATCCAGTTCCTGCTTTATAGCTAGCTTGCAGGCTAGCGCAACAAGTTTGCTGGTATAAGAAAATCGACTTACGTATATCAATGGCAAATTCTGATCAAACTCGTAAAGGGAATCGCCGCGCGAACTTTGCTAACTCTTGATAAAAGTTGCAGCCCAACGCAAAGCGTTGGGCTGCTGATGTGCTTGCAGGGACATCAATTACTTTTTGGGTTTAACCTTAAAGGTTATGCACCTGTTTAAGGTTGTCTAGCGAATGGCAAACGGCGCAAGCTTCTACTTGTAATTCGTTGGCTGTAACGCCAAATCGGCCGCCGTTTTGCTCCATGTGTGCACGTACCGCTTTGTTGATCACCATCTTACCGTCAGCATCTTCTTGCTTAGCATGGCAGGCATAACACGTTGCAGAAACTGGTGAAGTATACGCATCAACAGTGATATCAATCGCTGGGTGTGCTCTTGAATCTGGGTTGTAATCTAGATCCAGTGCCAATGGGCGACCGACTGCCGTTAGGCGTTCAACACCGAAGGTATCGCCTTCGTGACAGCGGTAACAGTTAGCTTTATCAGCAGGGAACTCAATATTACGCACGCCGTTTGCACGATCTTGGGTCGCACGTTGATTGGTGTGCAGTGAGTGCATCCATACCTTGTGGTCTGGATGGCTTACCGTAAGCTGCTCAACATAGTCCCAATCACTTGCTTTAGTGTGCATTTCTCGAATTGCTTGAGTTGGCGGGGTGTTCGGGTTATGACAAGCTAAGCATGGATCAACAATGTCGGCTGTTGAGCTTAAGAAACCTGGCTTACCGCCTGGCATCATAGCGCGCTCTTCAAATGGACGTACATGCTCGCCCAGTTCGTCGTGATCGTGACCAGAGAAACAGGTGGTATCTGCTAGCTCTTTGTTGATCTCAGTCTTGCGACTATGACAGTTACGACAAGCAAGCTCTGAGTTGTCGTTAAACTCATCGTAGCCATGGCACGTTCCACAAGTCTTGTTGCTAACAATCAAAGGACGCTTAGCTTCAGGTGCGTCAGTTAGGCCGTCTTTGTTGAAGAACCAGCGCTTGTTAGCTTCTGCATTTTTAGTATGTCCTGCTTGATCGCAGCTCACGAGGTTTTGCGCGTCGTCGAAGCAGTAAATAAAGCGGTTAGTAATAAAGCCTGCGTCATCAATCAAGTCGCCAGAAATAGCATCTTGGGTAACAACTGGGCCCATTAGGTAAGTAAATACGTTGTCTTGAGACTTGTTTAGTGGTGTACGCTCACGTTCGCCAGCGGGAGTGTTTCCGCTGCCATCTTGGGTGATGTCTTTCTTGTTACTCTTAACAAAAATGCTGTAACCGCGGCTGGTGGTAAAGTCCACCGAGGTGCCCCAGTTTACATAAAGCTGCAGGTTTTTAATCCAGTCGGCATCAGCAGGGTTATTGTTTGCAACAGCAATACGTTGCCCTTGTCTATCAAGCATGGCAAAGCTGATTTCAGCAAAGTGCTCACCGTTTTTTTCTACGAGCTTAGCGTCTTCAAGGCTGATGTTGACGATATTGCGCTGATCTTCCTCTACTGCTTTCTCTGAGTTACTCATATGAACATCGTAAGTATTCTCTGGTGAGTGACAGGTTAAGCAGTTACCGTTATCAGGCTGAGTGCTATGGTCATATACTGGATTGGTGGTCATTTTGTGACAGCTTGAACAAGCCTCACGCGTTGGCACTTGGTTCCAGTTAGTCGCTTGTAGCTCAGTCTCGCTGATTTCTTTTGCGTGACAAGTGGTACAGTTGCCTAGTGCCTGCGGGGTTATACCAATATGCGCAGTGTGTGCTAATACCGGCCAAACCATGGCAGGATTATCCATGTTGTTATTGGTGTGGCAGCTGGCGCAGTTTTCAATGTTGGCACCGCCATGTTTAATCGAGGCGATATCATCGTGACAGCTTAGGCAAGAACTGCCGTCGATGATGCTGCGATTGTTGGTGATTTCGCTACCATCAAGATTGAAGTCAGAGATAACTTCAGTTGCTGGCAGGTTGTCCGTTTCTAAAACGCTAAATAATACGCGCTGGGTGTATTCGCCATTGTGGCTGATATCGCCAGCAACTAAAGCTGCACTCATGGTGTAGCTGTAGCTGCCGTTCATGTTGTCGACTAATGTGCCTGCACAGCCTTTAGCGGGTGAACAGGTTTCACCAGCAAGTTTTTGCCACTGTGAACGCTCGCCTTCAACTTGCGGCATTAACTGGGCTGCGTTTAACTTAATTGCGGCAATCTTTACCACTGGAATCGCTAATTCGCTCTCAGCGCTAAAATCAATCGTTAGCGTGTTATCGGTAATTGTCGTTTTATCGATTGTTACTGTAAGCACTTTAGCCTGCGTGGTTACGTTACCACCTGGCTTGCCATCTTCACCGTCTTTACCATCATCGCCGGAACAAGCCACGATGCTCATTGAGCAGGCTGCTACAAGCGTGGCATAGCACAGTCTTGTTTTGAATTTGTTTGCGTTCATCATCACTTATCTCTCTTTATATATTTTCTTTAAGTCGCTTGATTTATCAACGACGCAAAAAAGTGTGCCTCAAGCACCGATAGCGCAACGTGAACAGCTACCTATTTATAGTTATATTGAAGTTTTTTAGGCCGATTTCAGCCGTTTTGAGCTGTTTTGAGGCTTTTTGAGTGGGGGCATTGAGCAAAATAAGCCTGATTTCTGCAAAACAGGCATTGGCGGCTGATATGGTTTCATCGCGAGGAGTGGTATTATCTGCAGGTTAACACTCAAACGTAGAGCCTAATTGTGACCAGCATTTTCTTTAATCGACATTACCCAACAATCGAATCGGCCTGCGAGCGCTGGGGACTGGTTTATGATCCTAATGCAGAGTTTGAGTTGGTCTTTGAAGATAATATCCTGACGTTAATCAAGCGCGATGAGCCAAAGCTGAAAGGGATCTCTGTAGATTTCGTTTCAGGCGCGGTTGCCCATCGTCGTAAATTTGGTGGTGGTCGCGGCCAGTCAATCGCCAAAGCGGTAGGACTTAAACAGGGCGTAATGCCTACAGTGGTTGATGGTACCGCAGGGCTTGGGCGTGACGCCTTTGTACTGGCAAGTTTAGGTTGCAAGGTGTTAATGGTTGAGCGTCACCCGATTGTGGCTGCGTTATTAGAAGATGGCCTGCGCCGTGCCTATGAAGATGCCGAAATTGGTAACTGGATGCGAGAGCGTATGAGCTTGTTTCATGGTTCGAGCATTGATTCACTCGCCGATGCGGCAGGGGCGTCGAATATCGAAGTGGATGTGGTGTATTTAGATCCTATGTATCCGCACCGTGAAAAGTCAGCATTAGTGAAAAAAGAGATGCGCGTGTTCCAGTCGTTAGTTGGTGCCGATCTTGATGCCGACGGCTTACTTGCACCTGCAATGTCATTAGCCACTAAGCGCGTAGTGGTTAAGCGCCCTGATTATGCTGATGATTTAGATGGCGTCAAACCGAGCATGGTGATTGCCACTAAGAAAAATCGTTTCGATGTTTACGTAAAAGCGGCGATGACAGCTTAGTGGGATGATATAAAGCGTAACGTTTTGGCATTGGTGTTGTTTAAAGCATAAGTCTGCATAAATTACATATAAGTCTGCATAGCGACAAATAAGTGTACATAATTTGAACTATAAGTTTACATAGTGTAGTGTTTATTTGTCATTTAACTACATCCGAGTGTTTTTATGTATCAAAGAAACATAAAGCACTCTCGCGTGAAGAATCTCTTTAAGTTCGCTAGCTTAAAGAATCGTGCTTCGTTAACGCTAGAGTCTTCATTAGAGTTTGATGCTTGCTTTCATTTTGAATACAGTAAGTCGGTGTCAGCCTTTGAAGCACAACCTATCGGTTTTTATTACCAATATTACGGTAAGTCCCTTCCTTATACCCCCGACTTTCTGGTCTCAAGCGCAGATGGTAAGCAGATCTACTATGAAGTTAAGTGTTCAAAAGAGGCTAGTGATCCAGAGGTAAAGCACAGGTTTAAGCATAAACAGCAGTCTTGTATTGAGCTTGGTATAGAACTCAGATTGATCACGGAACGACAGCTACACAAAGGTCCACTACTTAATAACCTTAAACTGTTACACCGCTATTCTGGAGATTCAAAATACAATACTCAAATTGAATGGGTATTGTCATTGGTACGTAGGCTTGGTGTCGTGACAGTGCGTGAGTTACTTGATGAATCCAAGTTAACCCAAGGGCAACTTAATAAACTGGTTCTAATTGGCGCATCACAGGGGCTAATACAGTTTGACTTAGATGCGACTCCTTTTGGTTTAGATACTGAACTCTCTATCGCCCATGGATGAAGATACTGACCTATTTCGGGATGAAATTGACGAGCTAGATGCAGAGCTTTTTAGTGTAAATAATGATGCCGAAGTCTCGATTAGTATTAATGCTAGCAAATCTCTCGAGATGTATGATCAACCAATTCAATATGAAACTAAAAAGCGTTTGCACTACATCAGGTTTATTGAAAAACGTATAGATGGAGGCTGGACCCAGAAGAATATTGATCCTCTGCTGGCACAGATGACCTCCTATGATAATGAATCTAAGCCAAAGTGGCGTGCTATTGCTGCTTGGTATAGTAAGTTTCGAAAGTCTAATTTCTGTATAACTGCACTTATTCCCTCCCATGGCAAAAAAGGTAACAGAAGCCTTAAAAATAGCAGTGGGGATTTTTATTTTAATAAAGCATTAGAAGATAAGTATTTGCGAAAGGAGCGTCCAAGTATCGCAACTACCTATCGTTATTATTGGGATCTAATTCAAGTCGAAAATAGCCGTTTAGTTTCAGGAGAAATTGTTCCTATTTCCTATACTGGCTTTAATGCTCGTATTAAAAATTTAGAACCCTATGATGTTGACTTAGCTCGTTTTGGTCGTAGCTATGTGCAAAAAAAATACAAACTGGGTGATAAATTTGCTGAGCCAACCAGTGTGATGGAGCGAGTAGAGATTGACCATACTGTACTAGATTTCACCGTATTAATGGAAGATAACCAGACCGTGATTGGTCGGCCAACCATTACCGCACTCGTTGATTGCTACAGTAGTTGTGTTGTGGGTTTTTACGTCAGTTTTAATGAGCCTAGTTATTTATCTATTCGAGCAGCATTAATTAATACGATGCTGAGCAAAGATGATGTAATAGATAGATTTTCAAGTATTAATACCGAGTGGCCTTGCCATGGAAAAATTGAGCTTTTAGTCGTTGATAATGGGGTTGAGTTTTGGGGGGATTCGTTAGAGTCAGCTTGTAAAGAGCTTGGTATTAACACGAGTTACAATCCCGTTGGCAAACCTTGGAAAAAGCCCAAAGTCGAGCGCTTCTTTAGAACGTTAAACACTGAGTTTTTAGACTCACTTCCAGGGAAAAACTTTAGAAGTGTAGATGCCAAAGGGGATTATCAACCTGATAAAGAAGCTGCCATAAGTTTTAGTTTGTTTAATGAATTACTGCACAAATGGATTATTGAGGTTTATAACCAAAAAGCAGATGACCGAAAAACACGAGTGCCAATTGCAAAATGGTATGAGGGGATGTCTGTTTACCCACCGATCCAATATACCGGTGATGACCAAGAGCATCTGTGTGTCAAACTAGGAATTTTAGACACTCGTTCTATTTCAAAAGATGGTATACAGTTTTTGCACTTGCGGTACGATTCACCGGAGTTATTGGAGTATCGAAAATACACGCCAGTTGCCTCTAAGCGTGGCTTGAAAGCTGATATTAAAATTAACCCTCATGATTTAAGCTACATTTATGTTTATCTTGAACAGCAAGAGTGCTACCTCAAGGTGCCCGCTAAAGATCCCGATGACTATACCATTGGTCTCACGCTAACTCAGCACAAGGTCAATATTAAGAATCGCCGAAAAAACGTTACCGACTCTCAAGACTCAGTATCGATTGCGCAGAGCCGGTTGGAAATTGATCAGATGGTCAATCAAGCATTGGCTAACAAACAAAAGCAAAAAGGAATGAAGAAGTTAGCAAAATACCAAGGCATTGACAGTAATACTGCTCATGTAACGATACCAATGAATACCTCACAAGCTTTACCATCTGCGGAGGTGCCTGAAAATGATAGCAATAAAATAGGCACCTTCGATTGGGACAGTGATGACATAGAGGCGTTTTAATTATGGATATAATGGCTACAGCGACGCAGTTTTCCTTGTGTTATATAGAGCACCCTTATGTGAAAGGTATAATCGATGAACTGGATAATCTACGAGCTCGACGTTTGCTCTCTAAAGACCAGCAATGCATTTTGATAACTGGTGAGGCTGGAACAGGGAAAAGTGCACTAATTGACCATTATAAAGCTAAGGCGTTGGCTAGCGAATCAAATAGCAGGCAGATACCTGTATTACTAACTCGTATCTCGGCTAAACGGGATTTAGATAGTACCTTAGTGCAAATGCTTCATGATCTTGAGCTATTTGGGACTAGTCAATATAAGCGCAGGGGCTTTGCTACAAATCTGGAGCAGAAGTTAGTCATTGCTTTGAAACGTGCTCAGGTTGAGCTGATTATTATTAATGAGTTTCAAGAGATCCTTGAATATAAAAGTAAGCAAGAGCGTCAAGCCATTGGTAACTCACTAAAATACATAAGCGAAGAGGCTCAGGTCCCCATCGCATTTGTCGGAACGCCAGGGGCTGTACAAATTTGCGAGGATCCTCAATGGGCATCTCGGCTTATTCGTAGACGTATATTGAAGCACTTCTATTTTAAAGATATTAATGAAAGGCGTTATTACCTGTCGTATCTAAAGGGGTTGGCAAGCCGCATGCCCTTTGCATTACCGCCAGATTTAGCCTCTCCTGCCATTGCAATCCCTTTGTTTGCTGCAACTAAAGGAGAAAATCGTTTTATTAAAAAGTTATTACAAGAAGCACTGATTCTTGCGTTGCAACAACAGGATAATACTATGTTGCTAGCGCATTTAGGCATTGTTTACGCTTCTATGGTTCCAGGACAACCTAATGTATTTGAACTTCCTCTTGAAAGGTTGGAATTAGTAGAGGTTGAAAGTGCTTCACGGATAAACTCCGATATGCAAACTGTTGATCAGCTTACCATCGGACCAAAATATACTAAGCCGATGGCGCTCAATGATATTTTGAGTTTGAAATGATTGAGGGAAGTCTTGTGTCGTTTGTAAAATACCTCAAAACTAATTTATAGACCTTAGCTCAACTACTCAGTAAATGAGTATCAAACATTCTCACTATTTGCTCTTTGTATCCGCCTAACAGGGCCAAGTTGTAACTGTTCTCTTCCTCGATATCAGTTAGATGTGGTGGCATGGCTGCTTTAGTGGCTAGTGATATATCAGGGAAGTGTAGGTTGCTGATTATGTCGTGATTAAACTCTGTAGAGGTCGGTTTATGAAATGAACCCAAGTTTAGTTCTTGTTGCTCATCTTGTTCAAAAACGACCGACATTTCAGGAAGATCCTGATCGATACGATAAGCAAATTCAATAAGGCTAGCTTCAGCTAAAGTGAATAACCAAGCTTGTTGAGCATCACAGGAAGTGACTCGTAAGATCCGACCTAACACCTGGCGGTAATGCATCTCTGTTTTGATTCGACTCAGGTGACAACAAACCTGTAGCCTTGGAATATCAGTGCCCTCAGAGATCATACCAACACTGACTATCCATTGAATATCGCTCTCTCTAAAAGATTTAATCGCGTGTGATGGATGCTTCAACTTGGAGGTAACGATACAGACAGTTTGCTTAAAGTCGGTCACTAGCATTTGATAAAGTTGTTTAGCGTGCTTAATAGATGAAGCAACAATAAGTCCGCCTGCTAGGGGAGTGCTTTTACGAACATCTTCTAGCTTACTAACGCCTTTTTTAAGCATATAGTGCGTGATTTGTTGATTATTTAATAATGAACGATAGCTGTAACTAGAGCCTTCTAAAAGAGCTGCTATCGAGGTAAATGTCTCTGATTCTTCATTAATATCTAATTTAATTTCTTCATTATCAATGAGTGTAATATGCGGTTGTCTGCATACGCCGTCAGCAATAGCCTGCTTTAAACCATAAATAAAATCACAATGAACTGTATTATCGGGCTCAGTAAACCGTGATAGGACAATCGGTGCAGAGTCTGAACGCCAAGGGGTGCCAGAAAGGGCTAATGTATATCGGGCCTTATTTTGTATATTGAGAAGAACTTCTTCACCCCAAGCATTAGCATCATTAAGTTCAACTCCTTTTAAATGATGTACCTCATCCATAATAACCAAAACGTTATGACTATTTAGAAGCTGCCAGAATTCAGCTGTTAAAGAGGGCATCGATTGGTAGGTATAAACACTACCAATTGCTCCTATTAAACCGTCAAAACGTTTTTTTAATCGACGAGAAAATGTAGAACGGATACTTTCATTAACCTCAGATGATGGTGAGAAGCACAAAACAAAATCAATAGTACCCATCTCGATGAGTCTTGCTGAGAGCTCTGCAGCCATGACCGTTTTACCTGCTCCAGGAGTTGCTAGGCACATAAAGTGGCTTTGTGATTGATAGAGGCTAAGCGCTTTAGTTACGCAAGCTTGCTGCCATGATCTTAGCTTCATGTCATAACTCCTCAAGCGCATTTATACAGGCTTCTATAGCCTTAATTTTGCCAACGATTGAGGAGCTTAAGTTACGTGCTTCCATATAGCGGGAATATAGGGGTGTTTTAGTTTCAGGATACTCAGTAAATAACCGTTTAAATTCTTCTGCTTCACCAATGTGCTCAAGCAGATCAATTTGATATTGATTAAGTGTGGTTTTGAGTTTTTGTAGCTGAGCTGTACCGAGGTTCACTGCACATGTTTGTGGCGTTTGGCAGCGTGGTTTACTTGGATATAGACGACTCTCATCAAAAGTTAATGTCTTAGAAAATAATACCTTTTTGCCATCAGTACGCTTTTCTAGGAAGCCAATTTGGCATAATTTGCTGAGTGTTCTATGCACTAGTTGGCTGGTATCTTTATTTTTTGAGGCAGGAACTTGTTCTATGAATAACTTTTTTAACTCAATAGCAGTAAATTGAGACAGCGTTTTACTTTTTAAGATACTAATAAGTATTTTGTTTATACGGATTTTTGATTCGTTCACGGTATTTACCAATTATTAATAATTTCAACATCTAATGAGCCAATCCGTGACGTTTTTCTTATTGTTTTCCTCTACCTCATCTCCCTCTTATCGATTCAATTTTTTCTGATTAGGCTAAAACTTGACAATGTCACCTAAAAAGCTAAGGATTCCTTAGTATACCTTAAGTGAAAAAACTAAGACAATCTAAGTTATCTAGGATCAGACAAAAATGAACTCGTGTCAGACAAACGAATTAGCCCGCTACCTCTTAGGCTCAAGCAGGCAAGAAAAGCGATGGGTATCAGCCAAAAGCAACTGGGCATTCAGTTAGGAATGGAACCGGGAACGGCGAGCGCACGCATGAATCATTATGAGAAAGGTAAACACACACCGGATTACGCAACGCTAAAAGCGATGGCAGATGAACTAGGTGTGCCCGTTGCTTACTTTTTTTGCGAGTCAGAAAGCACAGCTGAGCTGCTGTGCTTGCTTGATAAAATGACAGAGGAAGAGAAGGCTAATTTAGTCAATCAATTGAATAAAGATTAGAGGCTACTCGTAATTATAGAATAGGGACGTTCCTATTTTTTATACGCTTTAAGTTATTTGTTATCACTCTACGGTACAGTCCCCATGTAGTGATGGGATTTGGGCTTTGCACTCTCTAGTAAGTTTTAATGTTTCCTGACAAGGAACTAATAGAAAGTGATATTCACCAAGCTGGTGAGCTTCTAAGCAAAGGCCTTTGTAGTTAGCTAAGCTTTTTATGAGCTTCGGAGCAATAACGTTACTTTTGGCCGCTATTAAATTTTCTATTTCGTTTGCCATATCTTCTAGGTTAGCACCACCAGATGCTTTTGATGCATTTTCATAGATTATTTTATTATGAGCTTGAAGCTCTTCGTATTGCTCTGCACCATCGTCATCGTGGGAACTACACCAAGAATTTTGTTCTTGATTAAGCCAGTTTATAATTTGTACATGTCGAACCATGATATCTTCAACATCTTGATAGTATGGTTTAAAGTGACCTTTCAGATTCTTTTCTTTTTCTCTAAGCTTAGATTTAAACAAGTTAAAAGCCCAAGCGGCTAATTTAGGAAGTTGATCTACAATTATCACTCTAATTCCTCATTTTTCATTCGATCCCAAAAATCTGCATCTAACTCTTTAATTTCGATAACTCTCTCTGTTTGCATGCCAAGGCTATAGTCATAAATATATTTGGCGAGCTGTAAACCATCAATCAGAACAAGGTTAGTACTGCCGTTGAGGTTTTTTGCATAGTCAGAAGCTCCCTTGGTAAAGCGTGAAGTGGTAATGAACACTCCTTTGTTTGACTGAGCAACAGCTAAAGCGCCGACAAAGTTTTGAATGCTCTCTCGGCTAATACTATTCTCTCTTGCATATCGCTTGGCTTGAATGTGAATACGGCCAAAGCCGAGTACATCCTCTTTAACAACACCATCGATACCACCATCGTTGCTTGCTTTGGTAACAAAACCTGAGTTTGATATTTGATCGCCGTACCCCATTTTGCCCAATAGTTTTACAACCAAATGCTCAAACTCGGTAGGGGTTTTACTTAGAATTGTATCTAATATCAATTCGTAACGTGATTCTAAGATTTCATCAAAAGCTAAATCCAATGCTTCTGAGGGAGTCGTATCTATCTGCTTTAGATTTTTATCTTCATGGTGGTTAGGTGTGGACGTATGACTAGTTAATGCAACCTCAGATTGTTTTTGTTCTTTGTTTTGTAAACGTTGCTTTGCATCAACCTCTTTGACTAATGGGTATATTTTTTCTTTTCGATTAAGGTAGGTTAGTCCAAGCTGAGTGATCTGATAAAAGCCTCTTTTTGGTCTTTCGACCAACTTAGCTCTTCCTAGTGCACTTAAAGCCCAGCTCACTCTATCCAAAAAATAGCACCATTCTCTGACTCATATTCGGCTTCTATTTCTTGTGGTGAAAGCCCCATTTTTTCTGCTAATGGGATTTCAAGTGAGCGCCAATTAATCGCATCGCTATTAGCAAGAAATTCGAGTGCTTCAGGCATAATCTCGTTAAATCTAGGGATGGTCATTTAAAATACTCTTGTAAAGGTTTACCTAGTCGAACAGTCATAAATTACATATTTTCAATATAATCAATATTTTGTGTGGTGATATTTCGATATCTCAATTTCAAATGTAGATGTATTAGACTTTAAGACATGGTCTGTATCTCTATATAGTTCGTGCAGGACTGTTATAACGTCATGATCAACTGCAGAATGTTCAGCTGGTCTAATACAATTGTCAAAAATTAATGCTGAATACACTTGAAGCTCTTTGTGATCTAGGTCTTTCATTCTTCTGAGGACTATATCGAGAAAGTAGTCTTTTTAATGGCTATTCATTTTGTCAGACTTAATGATCTTTCTTAGCATGCTACCAAGAGTTTTCGCTGCCCAGTACTCAGGGTAATTTTGAGCGCCCTTAAACGGCTTAGGCTTATTAAATACATGCTCCACAGCGCCGACCCATCTATCACATGCCGAAAACAGATTATAAATTAGGTAGTCATATCTAGATGGAAACTCTCTATCAATATCAACTTCTGAACTTCGATCAAGGCTATTTAGTATTTCACCGATAAAGGAGTCACAGTACATCAACCACATGTGGTCCTTATGCCTTTGAAATATTGCTAGAGATATCATCACCTCAAAGAAACAAGTCCCTATAAAAATCGGACAATCCCAACGTTTTCCCCTTCAGAAAATCTGTCATTAGGTTGATTGTAAAAATTGTCTTGCCCTTTGTGAGCTTTTATATACGCCACAACATAATCGCCAACGGGCTTATAGACTCTTAAATCACCGGCAACCGCAATATCCTTTAAGTAGAAATTCAGTAGGGGGTTACTTTCGTCAAGGTAGTACTCTCCAGTATGAGAGCAATTTTGATTATCTCGTAACTCACGATATAAAGGGCTGGAAGGCTTAGATATCAAAGCTTCAAACAAATTTCTGATATATTCGTCATCATCACGGAATCTCAATAGCGATGCATCAGCTGCTATTAATGGATAGGTTTCAACTAAGAAATTTACAAAAGGTTTTGATTTAAAAATTCGTGAGAGAGACTGTTCAATCGCGTCTTGTTTGCTGCAATTACTTGGAAAAAGCTTGGCAAGCTGCAGCCGAACAAAATCAATGGTAGGTTTATAAAATGGGATTTTAGGGTTAGCATTTAAAGATATTAAGGCGGGAACGGGATAGAGAAAAGCATGTGCTTTTACGTACCAGACCTGATTGTCGATAACAGAAAATAGTTGCTCATGATATTTATTCAGAAGGAAGCCTAGTTCGGTAAACTTCTTTTCACGCAATAATCGTTCTGATGAACTGGCCCATTGCTCAAAATTGCTGCTAGGCAACTTCTTACCAGCAGCTTTCCATGAAAAGAGTAAAACAAGTGCCGTTAGGCAAGAGAATGACATCGTTTCCTCATCAAACCCCCAAAACCAACCAATGGGCTCGATTACATTAAAACTAAGGATCACAGGAGAATAAATTACTAACAAAATAGCCCCTACTAAGCCTATAGCCATTAGGTAGTCAAAGCTTGAGACTCGAAGTTTAAAATCTAACCTTTTAATGTCAGATAATAAACTATAAGCAGCAACCAGAAGTGCTAGTACTGTCAGTAAACCATTAGCGCCCAATTAGTAATCTCCGTACAAGTGCTTCCGAAATCCGATAAATGTGTCTTTTATTGCTGCTTATGCGCTTCATAAAGGCTATTTATGGCTAGTGATGAGGCGTTAGTTAAGAGCATAAAGTGCTTAGGGACAGCACCTAAAAATAATGTCGACTATCTTACCTGTTTAGTCGAAGTAAGTTATGGTTTTCGGTCAAGTTTTAGTGAGGATATATTGCAGTGTTAGATTGGTCGTGGCTGGTGTTTTACGCAATAGGAAGCGTGAAAAGAGCTCTGGCTATTTAACCCCCTCTTTTTCAAGAGCACTTATAAAGAGTGTTTCCAGATTTGCCCCAAAGCTAGGCTCGACGTCTTTGCAGTAATTAATCAACCCATACACATGATTAATCATACCAAAAACAGATTTGAACCGACGATATTCGGCATGTTCGGCTAGCCCAAACTCTGCGATGCCTCGGACGTGGAATTGGCAACGTTTTTTAAACTGTTTTGACAGCTTCGGATAAGCCCAATCAACATTGAGTCCCAAGACTGATTTGGTGGTGCCAGGAGGGATTATCTTTAGTTTTTTCTGGTTAATTTGATAATTATTGGCACGTAAAACTCTTGAAACTATTTTGATGATTTGTAGGCAGCCTTCTCTTTTTAATCCTTTTTTTGATGAAGAAAAACACAGATCATCAGCATAGCGTGTATACACAAATGATTTTTTTTCGGCAAGACTTTGAAAAGCTTCATCTAAACTACGAAATGCTAAATTTGACAACATAGGACTAGTCGGTGCGCCTTGTGGCAAACGACCTGCAAGAAATCCTTGCGGTCGCTTATATGGAAGACGTTCAATACTTGCTCTGCTAAACTCGTCAGTAGTCTCATCAGCTGTACTTTCTGGCTGCACTGTACAGAGTCTTGCTAATTCAAAAGAAACTAATGAGTTGTAACCCATCGATTCAAATAAACTGTATACCTGAGTTTCTTTAATCGAATCAAAAAAATTCTCAATATCGATTTTAATAAGCCATTTAGCGCCGCTATGTTCTCTCGCACAATTTATAATGGAAGCTTTTTTATGAAATGAAAAGCATCTCCAATGCGGTATTACTTCTGACAACATACTAGACGAAATCCATCGCTGTACAATTTTAAGTTGTTCATCAGGTGCAGATACATTTCGTGTACCCCCATTTTTTTTAGGGATAGAAAATTGCTTATACGGGGAAGAAGTTCTTTCGACAACAGCCCTCAAAAAAAGATAATGAGCACCTGTAATATGGCTAATGTGATTCAAGCTATGGAGGTATGAAATACCTTTCTCTTTTTGAAGAGAGGAAAGCTTTAAAAGATCAGAAAGCTGCGCTTCGGAATATCCATTTCGAATGCCTTCTTGTATATAAGTATGAGTGGGGCCAATTGTCACAAAGCTACCTTTGATGCTTAGATTTTGCTGTGGCGGCTCCGACTATGACCGAGACATCGACCGATTAGTTGGAGCCGCCCCAAAAACTTAAGTTTCACATTTTCCATAGCATTGGTAAGTAACACCAATACCAGAGAGCATATTTGGTTAAGCAAAAACATGCTCTCCGCCAACAGTTAAGTTGAAGCCTGAACACCTAAAAAGATGCACCAATCGTAAACCGATTGGTTAACACTAGCATTGGGACACGTACGACCCTACTCAATTAAGCTAGGGTAATAGTTTTTGGTATTAAATTCAATTGTATATTTCATTCGGTTAAGCACTTCCAACTCCCTCCTACCTTGCTCTGTAATTTTCAATTGGTCACCATTCTCGGTGATCATGTTGAGCTTTAAACACAACGCCACGTAATGCTCCCAATCAGCAACAGGCCACTCGAGAGTTTGAAATAATTTATCTTTGCCAAGAGAAGTGGTTTGTTCCAATTTATTCAGCAATAATCGAATAGAAGCTTTTATGGTAAGCGTTTTCTTCTTTGTCATTATCTGAGCTTTTAGTTGTTCAGGTACATCTCTACTAGGGAATAGAGGGATCCAGCTAGAAAGCCTACCACGTAAAGTCGTAGATTTTGCTTTGTAGTTGTCCACTTTTCGATGCAAAATCGCAGGAATATTGTTAGGCGCGGAATGCCCAAAAATGACTCTCACAGCTACTTCATCATACCCTAATGGAATTCCTTCTCCCTTTTTTGCGTAGTTTTTACATAAATCAAAAATCTCTTCATTATTAGGTAAGTTATGAAATGTGGGGCACTCGTTAATAACAAGCAACTTGGCTTTCATTTCATTTTTGCACCACTTTTCAACACTTTTTTTGCCTTTATTGGTAGCCATAAAAGCAACAACAATAATTTTTAAATATTTAGCTGATACCCAACTTCTAATTGAGGGGGGCTTGTATACGGCTTCAAGGAAATCACGAGTTCTATCACCCGAACCAATTAAATCATCAATGAGAATGAGGGTTTTGATCTTCTTATCTCTGATCGTAGATATTGATGGTGAAGCTTGAATTTTGTACTTTCCAATGCCAACGTCCTCTAAAATTACCTTTGCCTTTGAAGACCTATTTAATCTAGTAATTAGATTTGAAACGAACGCTTCACTACCTTGAGCTGCCTGTCCATGTTGCATTGTAGGATGTTCAGCTGCATCAGCTAGTGAAAAATAGCTTTCATCCTCTGACAGTAACTCTCTAATTGGATAGATTGCAGTGCTCTCGTACTCCTTTAAAATTGATTCAACAACCAATTTGAGATCACCAATAACCCGATCTGTAGGAATGTAGATTAATTCATCAAGTAATTTGCAAGCGACAGGCCTGTCTTGTGGCAAAAACTGGGATAACCAATCTTGAGTTGCTGGAATATTGGAAAGCAAATTAACTCCTTAGTATCGCTAAAACCTTTGTTTTATAAGACTACTTGTAAGGTTTTGTATGCATATCTTTAGTTACGAATGTACATTAATGTCATTCTTAACACTAAGTTTTATTAGATTGCCTTGTTTTCACATTATGGAAAGATCGTTCAAGCGATGCTTGATTAATCATCACTTGCTATTTGGGGAGAGGAGTTTTACATTTTGGCTAAGACTTCCTTAGTTTTGGTGTTTGATGGCATTTCTCTTTTCACCTAAAGTACGTGTATTCTCTGATGAGTCATTAGAGAGCTATTTGCTACGAGTTGTAGCCGAGAACTTCTTTGACTCCTATCAGCAGCTAAGCCTCGCCATTAGGGAAGAGTTGCATGAGTTAGATTTTGAGGCTCATGGCGCATTCCCTATCGAGCTAAAACGCCTTAACGTGTATCACGCCAAACACAATAGCCACTTTAGAATGCGGGCGTTGAGCTTGCTTGAATCCCTCCTTGATTTACCACCACATGAGCTACAAAAATTGGCCTTACTACGTTCTAATAGAGCATTCGTTGGCGGTATGTCGGCAGTGCATCGTAATGGTGTTGATATCCCGCTGAGCTTTATTCGTTATGCAGATAAAGACGGTATTGAGACTGTGCCAGTTTGTCCTCAATGTCTGAAAGAAGAGCCTTATATTCGTCAGGCTTGGCATATTAAGCCAATTGAAGTGTGTGCCAAGCATGAGTGCGAACTGCTTCATCATTGCCCTGAGTGCCAGCAGCACATTAACTACATTGAGAACGAGTCTATTACTCATTGTGCATGCGGTTTTGAGTTTGGGTCAGCTTTGAGCGAGAAAGCTGATAGCCAAGCTGTTTTATTATCCCGTAGCTTGTTTGAAGGTGACGCCTTATCTAACAATCCTCTGTTATTTATGGGCACATCTGCGACTCAGCGATTTGCCGCTTTGCTTTGGTATCAGAAGCGTCATGCTGAAAATATTGAATATATGGCGCATAGAGCGGTTGCTTACTTTGAAGATTGGCCATCAAGTTTCTATCGAGAACTCGATGCAGTGACTACAGGGGCTGAGGCGAGGCTTATTGACCTGTTTAATCGCACATCATTTCGGTCAATTTACGGTGAGCTAATTTTAGATTCCCAGTGTTTACTGCCTGAAGATAAAGAGCCGCATTTTATCTATCTTGCTTTGATGGATTACCTTAACAAACTAGTTGAGTCATATCCAAAATCAAAAAAGCCTAATGTGGCTGATATGTTGGTCTCTGTGACTGAAACCGCAGTATTACTTTCAACTACCCATGAACAAGTGTATCGACTCTATCAAGATGGCGTGTTAACAGCTGGACTGAGGCAGAAAATTCAGACTCGAATTGATCCTCATATTGGTGTGTTCTACCTAAGGCAAGTCATCGAATATAAGGCGAGTTTTGGTAATGATAAACAAGGGATGTATTTATCAGCATGGTAGATAAACTGAAATTCCAAGAGTTGTTAGGCATTGACGATATCGCTGAGCGTAATATTGCATTAAGGCGAGCATTTACCGCTTATACCGCACCGATAGATGTGACGGGCAGTGAAGCTTCTGCATTAACCATTCTACTTAATCTGACTTACCCTAGAAAGCGGGTTGATGACCTACTTGATAAACGGTTAGCCAAGCAAACACTCAATACTGATGCACATCTAGATGCTTGTATTGACGAGGTGAAATGGTTACATACGCATAATTTAAAGTATCCTGATATACGAGTTAGCAAACAAAGGCTGATTACAGCATCTCCGTTTTCACATCCTCATGTATTGAGTAGCGCAAACTGCACTAGGGCTTTAGGTTGGTCACATGACAGTGCCAAAGTGAATTTAACAAAGTTGTTTACCTGTCATTTTATCTGGCAAGAGTGTGTTTGTTGCCTCGGGACTGTTTTGGTTGATCCTCCTAATGAGTGGAAGACGGCTTTTAAGGAACTTGGCATGCCTGTGAAGCACTTCATGAATTTGTGTGGCAGGGTTAAAGCTTCATTGCCTATTGATGATAGCCCCAATCGTGTTGATAAATATTCAATTCAAGTTCGCTTACCTTATCGAAATGGCTATTTGGCGATAACGCCAGTTGCTAGCCATGCACTGCAAGCTGAAATACAACAAGCAGCAATGGCTAAGCAGGGCCGATACACCAATATTGAGTTTACGCGTCCTGCTGCCGTTAGCGAGTTGTCGGCTTCTCTTGGCGGCAACGTCAAAGTGTTGAATTACCCACCCAGGATAGGAAGTGCAGAGCATGGATTAAGTGACTCTTGGGTACTAAAGGTTCAAGCCGGCCAGACTATATTAAACCAAGGCGCGTTATCACAACCTCGATTTAAAAAAGCCTTAGAGGGACTTTTATCAATTGGTTTTGAACTGGCACTTAAGCAACGCAGGCAGCAGAAAGTAGCAAGCATGAGGCAGATAAGAGCTACGCTGGCTGAATGGTTGTCACCTCTATTAGAGTGGCGTTTAGAGGTAGAAGAGAACAAGGTTAACGCTAGTGAACTCGCCTGTATTCATGGCTCATTTGAGTATCAGTTTTTAACTGCGCCAAAAGAAAATCTTATTGAGTTACTCAGCCCCATGTTTAGCCTTTTAAACACAGTGCTGTCTAACTCAAATTCATTACAGAAATATGCTTTCCATCAGCGTTTGATGAAGCCATTGAAAAGTAGTTTGAAATGGTTACTCGATAATCTCTCGAAGGAACCAATTGCAGTAGTAATTGCTTCTGATGAAGACAATCAACAGCGTTATCTGTATTTGAAAGGCATACGAGTATTTGATGCCCAAGCATTATCTAACCCCTATTGTGCAGGCATCCCTTCGTTAACGGCAGTATGGGGGATGATGCATAACTACCAACGACGATTAAATGAAAGGCTAGGTACTCAGCTTAGATTGACCTCCTTTTCGTGGTTTATTCGTCAGTACTCATCTGTAGCAGGTAAAAAACTGCCGGAGTACGGTATGCAAGGGCAAAAAGAAAACCAGTTTAGGCGAGCTGGGATTGTAGATAACAAACATTGTGATTTAGTGTTTGATCTGGTGGTACATATCGATGGCTATGAGGAGGACTTAGATACACTCGATAATTCTGTTGGTGCCATAAAAGCAAGCTTTCCTGCCAACTTTGCCGGAGGAGTAATGCATCCTCCAGAGATAGGCGCTGTCGATGAATGGTGCGAGCTGTATCGTAGTGAAGCGTCACTTTACTCAAAGCTAAGGCGGCTTCCTGCATCCGGTAAATGGGTAATGCCGACCAGATATCAAATGGATAGTCTTGATGGGTTACTGAGGTTGCTGAAGCAACATGCTTCACTGTGTCCAGTAATGTCGGGTTATCTGTTGTTGGGAGCTCCTGAAAGCCGCAAGTATTCGTTCGAGCCATTACATTGTTATGCTGAGCCTGCAATAGGAGTGGTTGAGTGTGCCACTGCTATTGATATAAGGTTGCAGGGGATGAGTAACTTTTTTAGGCGAGCCTTTTGGATGCTCGATATAAAAGAGACTTCAATGCTAATGAAACGGATTTGAGGAAGCTTTATGGAGTTATGTAATGTTTTAAAATATGACCGCTCCTTGTACCCAAGCAAAGCAATTTTCTTTTATAAAACCGCTGAAAGCGATTTTGTGCCTCTTGAAGCGGAAATAAATCGAATTCGTGGTCAAAAGGCAGGTTTTACTGAAGCCTTCACTCCTCAGTTCAAATCTAAAAACTTAGCGCCGCAAGATTTAGCCCACTGTAATCCCCTAATCCTTGAAGAGTGTTATGTTCCGCCAAATGTCGAGCATATCTATTGTCGTTTCTCATTGAGAGTACAAGCTAATTCCCTTAAACCTTCTGGTTGCAGCGAACCTACCGTATTTGCTTTACTTGAAGAGTTTGCAGCCACATTTAAAGCGTGTGGTGGTTACAAAGAACTCGCAACTAGATACTGTAAAAACGTGCTGTTAGGTACCTGGCTGTGGCGTAACCAAAATACGGGGAACTCTCAAATAGAGATTAAAACTAGCTCTGGTAATTGCTATCAAATAGCTAACACCCGCCAACTTGCTTGGGGCAGTCGTTGGCCTGTCGATGCTCAGCAAGTATTAGAAGAGCTCAGTCATGAGGTTCATCAAGCGTTAACTGATCCTACTGTATTTTGGGATGCCAATATCACCGCAAAAATTGAAACTGCTTTCTGCCAAGAGATCTACCCAAGTCAGTCTTTTGGCGAAAAAGCGGCACAGGGCGAAGCCTCAAAACAATTTGCCAAGGTTAAGTGTGTTGATGGTCGTTATGCTGTGAGTTTTAATTCGGTAAAGGTTGGCGCTGCACTGCAATTAATTGATGATTGGTGGGATGTTGATGCTTCAAAGCGTTTACGTATTCATGAATTTGGTGCAGACAAAGAGATAGGTGTTGCGCGCCGAGATCCTGAATCTAAGCAGAGTTTTTATTCTCTGTTTGTTAACACTGAGCTCTATCTTACAGAGCTTAAGCAACAGTTAGCAGAGGGGGAATATTCGATTAGTCCTAATATCTACTATCTCTTTGCGGTGTTAATAAAGGGCGGCATGTTCCAAAAAAAGGCTGAAGCTAAAAGTAAATCAAACGCCGAAACCACTAAATCAATAACCGCTAAAACAACACCTGTGAAGGCCTGATATGAAACGCTACTATTTCATGGTGCGATTTTTACCTGAACAAGCAAACTTAGCATTGCTTACTGGACGTTGTATTTCAGTCATGCATGGCTATGTTTGTAAGCATGAAATCCAAGGCCTTGGTGTGAGTTTTCCAGCTTGGTCAGATGCATCAATCGGCAATATGATTGCTTTTGTTCACACCGATATAGGTGTATTGAACGAGCTGAGGCTACAAGGTTATTTTCAAGATATGCAAGAGTATGGGCTCTTCAGCGTTGGTAATGTTGAAGCTGTTCCTGATGGTTGTGCCGAGATCAGGTTTAAGCGCAATCAAGGCATCGCAAAGATGTTTGTTGGTGAAACTCGAAGACGATTAAAACGTCTAGAAAAACGAGCTCTAGCAAGAGGGGAAGTTTTTAATCCTAGTAAAAGTGGTGAACCGAGAGAGTTGGATAACTTTCATCGAGTTGCAATGAGTAGCGGTAGCAGCCAGCAAGATTACATTCTCCATGTCCAAAGAAGTATGGCAGATAAGCAATTAGTACCTATGTTTAATCTCTATGGGCTTGCCACTAATCAACAGCTGAATGGAACAGTTCCAGATCTATCATTCTTAGTTGAGAAGGTTTGACCTTTCTTTTATGATTGTTTTTTAGATACTGATAAGTATGCATATTTGTCGTTGGTGATATATTTAGGATAAATATTTAGTCTTTTTGTTCGCTATTGATTTTATATATGAATTTTTGATAAGTTTATTGTTACCTGCCGAATAGGCAGCTGAAAATAAAAACAATCGTTTCGATGTTTAAGTTAATGCAAAAATCTGCCGAACAGGCAGTAAAAATAGCCTCTTCTTACTTTATGTGGGAAGAGGTTTTTTATTACTTATGTCACTCTTGAGCCATGTTCATTTGTTGGAATAACTCCTGCATGTTCTTCTGCAATCATTAAATCAGGAATAAAGATAGTTGTAGTTGCTCTTCTAGATCCTGATGAAAGGAACAATGGAAAGGGTATTTATGCTCTAGGGGCTTACCAGAGGGCATAAAAGTTGATATTGGTGTCGCTTCAAGAGAAGTTAGTGAATTTTTGTATCCTTATCTTGGAAAATCATAATTAACCTCACATCAAGTTCGAAGCGAGAACGGTGGTTTATTGCACGATTTCGCCCCCATTGCCTTGCGTTAGCTACTCACATCACCTAGCTGTTAAACACAAAAAGGACACGATGAGCTGTTCTTTTGTATCTTAATCCGATTACACTAGCTATGATTGTGTATCTGTTTTTGGATACGGCAATCCATTTTTTGTATCTGTTTTCGGATGCGTTTATCCATCATTTGCACCTGTAACCAAATACGAAAATAAAAAGCTGTATCTTAAATGGGATACATTTTCTATCAAGCTGTAATTAAGATTTAGTACAATGACTGTAGGTTTGTATCCATATTCCGATACGAACAACGTATTTGTGTCGTCGGATTTGAATACGTAAGCTTGGAAATTGTATCTGATTTCGGGTACACTTAAGGCATGAACAATGGAGGACGAGGTTACTATGTACTCTTTTCAAAGCAATACGCACAAGCAACAACCCGTTAAGAAAACGGTTTTAAGACAGTACAGAGAACTGGTTGATGCAGTTAAGGGAACGCTATTCCCCTCAACACCTAAAGAGGGCTGGATTAGGACAGTAAGAAAAGCTCTTGATATGTCAGGCGCCCAGCTAGGAGATAGAGCTGGCTTGACAAGAAATAGAATTTCAGTCCTTGAAAGGCGTGAGGTTGATGGCGACATAACTCTAAATCAGTTAAAGCAACTAGCTGAAGCTCTAGACTGTGACTTCTCATACACTCTAAAGCCTAAAAAGGCTGTATCTGACACAATGCAAGAGCGTGCGCTTAAGGTTGCGAAAGTAGAGGTAAAGAAAGCATCTAAAAATATGTTTCTAGAGGCGCAATCAGTTAGCAAAGAGAAAGAAAATATCTTAATAAGTGAACTAGCCGAAGAAATTATGCGTGCAGGTGGGCGTAAGCTATGGGGTAAAAATAAGGAATACAAAGTATTTTGAACATTGATGAGCCAGAAGGTGCTACACCGCTTGATCCTGATGACATGGAAGGGTTGAAACACCCACACGTAACAACAAGAGAACAACTTAACGAGCTTGAACAATCCAATATACTAGCAGGCCAGCAATGGGTTAGTGGTATCTCAGGCCTAACGCTGGATTCTATTTTCTCAGCTGAGTTTGTTCTTGCCCTCCATCAAAACCTATTTGGTGATGTTTGGACCTGGGCCGGGACCACTCGAAACAAAGAGTTAAGTATAGGCTGCGATCCCTTCCAAATCAGGCCCAAGCTCCACAACTTTTTAGAAGATGCTAAGTGCTGGGTAGAGTTCAAACACTTCTCAAATCTAGAGCTCAGCGCACGCATACAGCACAAGCTTGTTGAGATTCATCCTTTCCCAAATGGTAATGGCAGACACTCGCGTATATTTACCGATGTAGTTCGCATAGTTCTGCTAGAAGAGCCACCAATTAACTGGGCAGAGGGCAATCTAGAGAAAGTGAGCGAAGAGCGCAAAGCTTATATCTCTTGCCTTAAGGAAGCAGACAAAGGTGATTTTACTGCGTTCGTTAAATACCTAGAGAACCTTGGTAACTGACTTAAACAACACTAGTGGATAGTGTTGTTCTGACCACTTGAGTATAGGCTTTTCCATACTACAAGTAATCCGTCTAAAAGCTAATTTAGCAAAATCGCTAACTAACTATTGTCCAGGTATGTGTCAGAGGGATGCAACTGACACATTTATGCCCCAAAATCATTTTCACTGTTCAACATGGTAAATAGCGCAAGTAAAGCTTTATCAACAGAAAAGCTAATGCAAACGGTTTTTGCATAGTTCATAAGCGATGGCTGCCCTATTTTTCCATTAAGAATACCCCATTATTATCGAAGAAAAGAAACGCAATACATATCGCTAAATCGTGGCGTTATAGTATAAATGATGTTTTCAGGTGGTTATGGGGAATAGTTACTTCACATCAATAGAACACACTGGTGGTTTAAGTGTAAGTGCATTAAAATCAATTATTTATATAGGGTGCTGGATAGTAAGCTGTTAGCTACTAAATCAAAATTAGAGAACATCAATGAAGTTAAACTACAAGAACATATTGCTTATTTATATTGCTGTTATAGCCGTGTTTGCATTTCTGTATTGGAGCATCCCTGATACATTATCATTAGAATCACCAAAGTTTTCTGATAGTTTATATTTTAGTGTTGTGACAATAACAACATTAGGATACGGAGAAATAACACCTATAAGTGACATAGGTAAGCTGCTCATCTCTATAGAAGCAATTTTTGGGGTAATTGTTATTGGTTTATTTCTAAATGCGTTCTGGCAATCATTTTCTGAAAAAATTGAAGCTTCACAAAAGAAAGTGATTTCTGAAGAAGCTCGTAGAAAAAATATTCATGAAGTGCAAGGTTCTTATGAATATCTTACGGTCGTTATAGATGACTACAATCTTTCTCTGCTCGAAATGACAACAACTATTATGGGTAGGGATTATGCGGCAGAACCTCATCACGATTTTCCCTTTTCAGGAATGAAAGACATTTTTAAGCAATCATTGCTGTTAAAAAATGGATTTTCAAAATCAGCAATAGAGCTTTTTTTTGGTAAGCAGGATCTATTGTTTGATGAGTTGAAGACCTTCCTTTTAAACCATGATTTGCACTCGTTCCCAGAGCTTAGAGGTGCGATTATTGAGTTTCTCAAATTAACAAGACAACTAGATGTTAGAGATGGCCTTTACTCTATCAAAAATACACATACTGGGGGTCAGCCGCTCAAAGATCTTGTAGAGAAACTAATTGAAGAAAATGAAACGTGCCCAGAAGGAGATGAGTACAAATCACACATACTGACACCTGTAATTATGTTTTACCAAACACTCAGAGCGAAAATTCTTATCACAAAGAAAATAAGATTTGAGTTTGAGTCAATCGCAACTATCAAGTGACTTTGTCGTAATAAAAGTACAAGCCATAATTACAGCTCATTAGAGATTGTCTCGATTTGTCAGCTTATGGTTATATTTTATGTCAGTATATGGTTATATCTTTAAGCTAAGTTATTGAAAGCTGGAAGCTGCCTATGTCAGGTTATGCTTCCAGCGACAATTGGATAAGACTCTAATCTGCGAATTTTCCGTAAAAATGGCCTCTTGTTAGATTAGCTAATAAGAGCTTTTTTTTTGTCAGGTTGTTAATGCGCTAGATAAACAGTTGAGCATGATTTTAGGTGACACTAAGTGAGCATAAAAATAATGCTTATATTCAAGATGCAAAAAGTATTTGATTAGGCTGCAGAAACAATACAGCAAGCAGCCTGATTAATGTGAGGAAAGTAAGTGAATATAAAGGCTAGTATTCAAGACGCAGTGCTCACGCCATTTACTCGAAGTATTTATCAAAAGGCATCTCTAGTTATCGGCTTTGGGTTACTGATTTGGTCTTATTTTTATGATGCTTTGGCTTTCTCTGTTTGCTTTACTGTTTTATTAACCCTTTACGCGATTGTGAGTTTTGCTTTTAAAGCGAGGCAGCGACAGCTTATTTATCTTAAAAATAATGTGGTTGTTGTCGTAAAGTCAGTTCTAATGTCTGCTTTTGATAAATGGGTATTTGGCTTTTTTATTGTTATTAGCATCGTTAGTAATACCTATGCTCTGGCCAATATTAACTTTATAGCCATTGGCATCATAGCGTACCAGTTTTGCATATTAATTTTTATTTACCGACTGTTACGGCGTCAATGTGAATTTGCTTTACCTTTGGATAGTCAGTATCTGCTGTTAGAAAATGAGCAGTCTAACTGTTTGCTGATTAAACGTTTTGACATCTATTTCTTAGAACAACAAACCGAAGTGCTACCACAGCAAGCTGAAGGTATAGAGCAAGCAATCGAATATATAGGCTCTATCTCGCTAGAAGAGGATGATGCAGATGGGGTAATTGCCACTCTAAATCAGCATCTATCAATGACAAGAGGGCGCACAGTGACTAAAAAGTCATGGCGAGCCAGTGTTAAACCATTTCTATTTGCTATCGCGGGTATATATACCTATGTTTTTCTGCTACCAGGCTTTTTTAAAGCAATATTGCCAGTAGGTCCCTATCGAAATAAATTTCGTGATGTCATTTATAGGACTGAGTCTATGTCAGATATGGGGGTGGTCGTTATGATGGTCATTACTTTTATCATGCTTGCCTTGCCGAGCTTTGTATTCATATTTACCTTCTATAGCGATATTAAATCTCGCTCTTTTAAGGCTGTTTGCACCACTAGAGATGCCGTTTGGCTGCTAACTCCCGGTACTTCTAGTTCTTCTAGCATTAGTGGTCATGAATCGAGGACGATATTGCGATCTACAATGAGTCATATTGCTTGTGCCGATATTCAAGTAGCCGCAGAAGATAACACTCCGCTGCGTTTATCTATCGATGGTGATATAAAACTAATTGGGCGTGACGACAACTTAATCTCATTAAGCAGTTGGGCTTGGAGTGGACGATTCATTCTCAATCATTTAGTTAAGCTTGGGCTGCCTGTGAGATTAGTACAACAAGCTAACCAGCCAAAGGTTGAATAACCCAGCACATTTGTGGATGTATCCGCTCAAGAGCTAGTTTGGTGGGAAGTCTTGTAATCATTAATATTAAAAAGCCTAGCTATTTTAGCTAGGCTTTGCTGTTTTTGATTGTTCGTTATTAATATAAATACAGAACCGAAGCGAGGCCTAAGAAGCAGAAGAAGCCCACCACATCAGTGACGGTGGTTAAAATGACCGAGCCCGACAGCGCGGCATCTTGATTCATTTTCTGCAATATCATCGGCACCATTACCCCTGCAATGGCCGCTACCGCCATATTAATTAAAATCGCTGCGCCAATCACAGTGCCAATAATGGGATCGTGAAACCAGTAGCCGGCAATCAGACCAATCACTGTCGCCCACAGCACACCATTTAAGATACCGATACCGAGCTCGTTTTTTAGCAGTGACATGACGTTACCTGAGGATACCTGCCCCATGGCCATACCGCGGATCATCAAGGTGAGTGACTGACTACCTGCAATACCGCCCATCGATGCAACTATCGGCATCAGTACTGCTAAGGCAACCACTTTTTCCAGCACATTTTCAAATAAGCCGATGGTGGCTGAGGCTAGAAGTGCGGTCAATAAGTTAATGCCTAGCCAGACTGCGCGGCGACGAGCACCAACGGTAATTGGCGCGAACAGATCGTCGTCCTCGTCCATACCTGCGGTTGCCATTAACTGCGCCTCGTAATGCTCACGCACGAGTGCAGTGGCGCTGCGCAGTGTCATGCGACCAATCATAATGCCGTTGGTATCGACGACGGCAATTTCTAATTCGTTACTGTGTTCAATGGCTTCAGCGGCTTCAATTAAGCTGGCATCGGCGAGAATCGAGCGACTGTCTTCCCAGAGTAGGCTAGCGAGTGTGCTCTCTGGTGCGGCACGAAACACATCGTGGCGACGTACGCTGCCAATATATTTGTCATCATCATCGAGCAGGAAGACATGATCATTACAGTCGAGTTTAATACGGCGAAAGAAGCGCTGAGCTTGTGACACGGTTGAGGTCAGGTTTAACGCTAAGAATTGATGCTCTGCGTAACGGCCAATCTCGTTTTCAGAGTATTGGTCATAGCGATCGTAGTGCTGTCGTTGGCGCTCGCCCATTTGTGACAGCGCCCGCTCGGTCATGGCGTCAGATAGCGTATCACTCCACTCAATCAAATCTTCAGGTGAGATCTGAGAGAACAGCAAGTCTAACTCAGCTTCAGGCATCTCATCCAAAATGCCATTACGTGGATCAGCACGCATCAAGTCTAATACGCCAATGCGCTCACTCGTTTCAACTTGCAACCAGCGCTCGTAACGTTCATCTAGCGGTAATGACTCTAGCAACAAAGCCACAGTACCGGGCTCGGCTTCTTCTAGCATGTCATGGAATAGTTCAGCCTGCTGCTCGCCCTCTGCATTGGTCAGTTGCTCAACCGATTGGCTCACTTCGACCATGGCTAACTCAGGCGTTTCATAGTCTGTTTCGCTTTGATGTTGGCTGTTATCGATAGGGTGTTCATCTTTTGGCAATGACATGGTTAACCGACCTTAAAGTGAGGCTGTAAAAAACTGCGCAACTATATTGATTAACGTGTTAACTCGCAATGGTTTTGTGAGTCGTTATTGTGTGTAATTCGTGTGAATAATAACATTTTGCAGCTTTGATGTGGTAGAGGTTGATAGTTCCGATTTGGCTGGAAGTGCTAACAATACATACATGCTGTTTGGGGTGTTCGTTATTGAGAGGATAAACCTTACACTTTATCGGTATTTGTGCTGCCAAAATTGGCATAGGATATCCTTTACTATAAACATTGAAGGGCTCTCCCATGATTGAACAAGGACAAACACTGCCAGCGGGTACATTGGCACAACTGACCAAAGATGGCATGGTTAACCATGACGTTGCAGCGCTATTTACCGGTAAAAAAGTGATACTGTTTGCCGTGCCTGGCGCGTTTACGCCAACGTGTTCAGAGGCTCACCTGCCGGGTTTTGTGGTATTTGCCGACCAATTAAAAGCCAAAGGCGTCGATTTGATTGCTTGCGTATCGGTTAATGATGCCTTTGTGATGAAGGCGTGGGGCGAAGCGCAAAATGCCTCAGAATTAATGATGCTGGCCGATGGCGATGCTAGCTTTACTAAGGCACTCGGGCTAGAAATGGACACTGCTGGTTTTGGTGGTGTGCGTTCACAACGTTATGCCATGGTTGTCGATAATGGTGTGGTGACAACGCTTAATGTTGAAGCGCCTAAGTCGTTTGAGGTCAGCACGGCTGAAGCGATTTTGGCTGCACTATAACGGCATTTTATATTTGCTAGATTAAGGGAGCCTTTGGCTCCCTTATGATGTTAAGCCACCCTAATCCCAAGATTGAGCTCGATATTTTCTACGCTCTGTTGCACCTCTTTGGCTATCTCGTCAGATTGCTTTGATGCCGCTTTTGCATGATTCCTTAAGCTAATAATTGCAGCGGTAAAGTCATCTAAATAGCACACCTGCTGGTGGCTATGTTTGGCGCCTTGCTGAGCCGTAATCGCCATTTCACTCGCTTGTGTTTGCACGCTTTGTGCGACTTGCCATAGGCTTTGAGCGCGAGCTCTTTGGCTCTCGCTGGCATCTTCGATACCTTTGACTCTTATACCTAATTCGCTATTGGCTTGAGTGAGTTGGTTAAGTATGTCCATGATCTCTTTTAGTGACACTTGAGTACGCTGAGATAAGTTGCGCACCTCTTCCGCTACAACGGCAAAGCCTCGCCCTTGTTCGCCAGCTCTAGCGGCTTCTATGGCTGCGTTAAGCGCCAATAAGTTAGTTTGCTCTGCAATATTGCCGATAACATCGATGATCTGTGATACATCGGTGACGGAGGTTGATAACCCCGTTAGTGCGTGATGACAGTGTTTGACCGCTGCTTGGGTTTCGTCTGTTGCATCCAAAACAGCTTGGGCTTCCTGTTGGCTTTGCTGCATCTGTAGTTGGGTTTGCAGTGCACTTTGCTCAACTCTCTCTGACGTATCGCTGACATCTTTAGCTAAGATACGAATTTGTTCCGTTTGCTGCTGAGCGGTTAGTACGACTCGCTGGGTCTGCTCCGTGCTGGCAGATATATGGCCAATACGATTAACGAGCTGGGATAATGAATTAGAGACTTGGGTCATCTGCTGGCGTTGCTGTTCATCTTCTTTTTCAAAGCGCTCAAGCAATTGATTAAAGTAGTTGGCTATCTGACCTGTTTCACAGCGTCTTTGGATGGCAATTCGTTCACGGCTATTTGATTTGGTGAGTTTATGGAAGGCTCTACTGAGGTGCTTTAGCGGATTAACCACTCGTTGCTGCAACACGATGAGGTAACTGACCGCAAAGATTATCAGGATAGATACCATGGAATAGATAGCAAACATCAGTTCCTGTTTGAGCTGTTGAGTTTGCTCTTGCTGCTCGATACCTAAAGCTAACAATTGCTGCTCTATGGCATTAATATCTTGGCTTAATAAGTGTTGTGAACGCTGGTTTTCAATCAGTAGCTCGTGGGTATTATTAATTTCTTTGTTATAACGACTGCTGAGACTGAGAAGTTCGGCTCTGGCATCTTCACCGATCTCTATCATTTCAGGCTCATCTTCACCGAGGGCAAATTCATCTAACTGCTGCGCCTGGTAGATCCCGATTAAAGTGAGTGAGTCTAGCTGGGCGTGCCAGTCTGTTAACTCAGTAATATGACTTTCAAGAATCGATTTTAATTGTTTATCTTTACCGACAAGGTAGCTATCACTAATCTGCGAAAGGTTATAAACCAGAGGCGGTAATAGCCGGGTTAAGTTTAGGTATTGATCCGCAAGTGCAGGGTGCTCATCTAAGCCCATAATGGCGTAATCTGCTAAACGACTGTTGTAATCGAGCATTTCTGATTCAGCGTGGGCTAATAGTTGCCGAGGGTTACCAGCCAGCTTGCCTGCGGCGCGATAGTCGCTATCTAGGGCATGAATAAAAGCGGTGACAATCTGTTGGAGTGGCTCGGTATTGAGGTCGTGCAGTGTAGCAATTTGCGTCTGCATCTGTTCGAGTTCGCCCTTGGCATTTTTAAGTTTACTGCTATCGCCACTGGCAAGGTAAGTATCGATCTCTCGCCTTATGTCGACTAAAAATCCTTGCTGGATCAGTTGAACTTGTAGGGTTTGTTGCTCGATAAACTGACGTCTATCGTTGCTCCAAAGTATGACCGATGCCAATAGTGCCGCAATCAATAGTAAAGTTATAGAGGCTGCAAGGGAGAGGGTTGAGATTTTCATTTTTCACGCCAACTGCAAGAGGTGGCGCTAGAATATGGCATTTGGGTTACAAAAAAATTACACAGGAACGGTTAATTAAAAGCTATTCAATTGGCAACCAAACTTGGGCATGCAATCCGCCCTCGCTACGATTGGTGAGGATCACCTTGCCCTGATGCCTATCTACGATACGTTTGATAATCGCGAGTCCTAAACCTGAGCCGACACTACCTCTGGCTGTATCACCTTGAGTAAAAGGTTGGAACAGTTTGGGGATCTGCTTTTCATCGATGCCGGGGCCGTTATCTTCGACACTAAAGCCGATGTATTTACCGTTAAATTGCGAGCTAATTTTGACCCAACCGTTGCCGTAGCGGTAGGCATTTTCGACTAGGTTGCTCAGTACGCGTTTGACGGCAATACCTTGCATCGGCACGTTAGGGCATTCAGTGAGCTCTGAATCAATATTGCCTTCACGGTTAGATTCAGCTTGAATCACATCTTGAATTAGGTCGTTGATCTGCTCAAGCTCTCGGGTACCTTCTTGGTCTTGACGAATATAAGAGATGAACTGATTGATGATGGCATCCATATCTTCTATATCGTTGACTATGCCATCTTTTAAGTATTGATCTTCTTCAACCATCATCTCGGATGCTAATCGAATACGGGTAAGGGGCGTGCGCAGATCATGGGAGATCCCGGCCATTAACAGGGCGCGGTCTTGCTCCAACTGCTTCATGCTATGAGACATCTGATTAAACGTGTTGGTCACCTCAACAATCTCAGTAGACCCGCTTAGTGGTAAAGGTGCGGGGTAATCACCTCGTGACACCGCAATCGCCGCTTTTTGCAATCTTCTCAGTGGACGGTTTTGTTGGCGGGCGAACCACCATCCTCCCGCCACACTTAAGGCGCCAATGACCATTAAATATAAGGTGAGTGGAGAAAGGTTTTTCTCATTGAGTCCGGTTAGTGGCACCCTGATCCAGATAGAGGGAGCTTGAGGCGGGCGGATCCAGATCTCAAACTCTTCCCCTTGAGCGATGCGCACTTCTGCTTCACCTCCAAGGTACTCAGACATCTGAGAAGATAAAAAACTGTAGTAAACAGCACGGTCAATGCCGGCTTTGCGGGCTTGTTTCTGGTTATAAAACTGCATGGTGTCGTCGCGCACTTTAGCGTTGAGCGCATCGACTATAGTGAGGTGTTCGCGGCCGATATCAACGCCGTCAACAAACAGTAATTTAACTTGCCTCGCTATTAGTTGGTTTATCTGCTGATAGCTGGGTTTAATAAAGTAAACGGCAACAGAGATGTATGACACTAGCTGATTGGTTAGCAGTAAGCAGCCAATTAACATGACAGTTTGGCTGAAGGAACTGCGTGGCAAAAAGCGTTGCCACCATCGTCTGTTTAAGGGCACTTAGATGTCGTCACTTAGATATCGTCGTCTAGCTATTTTCGTGATTGGCCGTCGGGCACAAACACATAGCCCAAGCCCCATACCGTTTGAATATAGCGTGGGTTAGCCGCGTCGTTTTCAATCAGTCGACGTAGGCGAGAAACCTGCACGTCAATCGAACGCTCTAGAGCGGAGTAATCACGACCACGGGCAAGGTTCATTAATTTGTCGCGCGATAGGGGCTCACGTGGATGGCTGACCAACACTTTAAGCACTGCAAACTCACCGCTTGTTAGGGCGATACTTTCTTCGCCGTGATGCATTTCGCGTGTGGCAAGATTTAGAGAGTATTCGCCAAAAGTGATCTCTTCTTCTTGCTGAGTGGGGGCTCCTGGTACTTCTGGTGTTTGGCGGCGCATAACGGCTTTAATACGTGCCAGCAACTCTCTAGGGTTAAACGGCTTGGGTAGGTAGTCATCGGCGCCGAGTTCTAAGCCGATAATTCTATCTACTTCATCGCCTTTAGCTGTCAACATGACGATAGGGATCGGGTTACCCGTTTGGCGTAGTCGACGACATATAGACAGACCATCTTCGCCCGGAAGCATAAGATCCAGTACCAGTAGATGGAAGTTTTCGCGTTCTAATAAGCGGTCCATTTGCTCAGCATTGGCTGCGCTACGTACTTGATAACCTTGTTCCATCAAGTAGCGTTCTAATAAAGCGCGTAGTCTCATATCATCGTCGACGACGAGAATTTTTGAGGTTTCTTGTCCCATGCTTTCGGTCCTTTTTTCTCGGCTGCCAACCCTTCTTGGTAGGCAAATAGCTGATATTGAATGCGATTGTTCCTAATATAGCTGTTTTAATATGTTAATGACTAGCAGGCATTTTAACTTATAGGTTAATACTGCGAGTTAAATCCATTTCAGCTTAAATTAAGCTTTTGAATATTAATGAAAATATAATTTATCTGCGGTGTACCTGAAATTGTAAGCAAATTGATAGCAGCAACGTTTGTGGTTATATTTTCTATATGGCTATTTGATGCGGTATGGCTCAGCTTGACTGGATCTGTGCTATGATTTTTGTCCATCAATTTTGATTAATTCCTTTTAGAAAGTAGAACCTATGAGAACCGCTATCGTCACCCGTGAAGGTTTCGAGAAATTGCAAAAAGAGCTAAATTACCTTTGGCGTGAGCATCGACCTGAGATCACTAAAATTGTGAGCTGGGCTGCGAGCTTGGGCGATCGTAGTGAAAATGCTGATTACACCTTTAATAAAAGAAAACTGCGTGAAATTGACCGTAGGGTTCGATATTTACGTAAAACCTTAGAAAATGTACAGATTGTTGATTACTCTCCAGCCCAAGAGGGTAAGGTATTCTTCGGTGCTTGGGTCGAAATTGAAAACGATGACGGCAATAAACTGCAGTTTAAGATCGTGGGCTATGATGAGATTTTTGGTCATAAAGATTACATCTCAATCGACTCGCCTATGGCGCGTGGCTTATTAAAGAAAGAGGTCGATGACGAAGCTGTGATTAAGACGCCTAACGGTGAGCAGGTTTGGTATATCAATCGTATCTCTTATCAAGGCTTTGAGGCGTAACGTCTCTACCTTTCTGACAGATTAAGCGCAGTCAAACTCATTGGCTGCACTGTTTCATCATGCAAATAACATAATTGTCTTAGTATTAGCATTAACCAAATCCATGTGCTGTGGTATCTTTGGCGCAATACCCTTTATCAACTAGGCTCGACCTCTATTTATGCAAAATATTGCACAGCTCATCGCTGAGGAACTTAATGTTCGTCAGCAACAGGTTATCGATACCATTTCATTACTCGATGATGGCGCAACCGTGCCATTTATTGCCCGTTACCGTAAAGAAGCCACAGGTGGCTTAGATGACGCTCAGCTGCGTACCCTATTTAGTCGTTTAGGCTATTTACGGGATCTTAATGATCGTCGTAACGTGATTTTGTCGAGTATTGAAGCGCAGAGTAAGTTAACACCTGAGCTGAAAGCCGCCATTATTGCTGCCGATAGTAAGACGCGCCTAGAAGATCTTTACCTTCCCTACAAGCCAAAGCGTCGCACTAAGGGGCTTATTGCTATTGAAGCGGGCATCGAACCGTTAGCCGACTTCTTATTAGCGAATCGCCAAGTCGATTGTGAAGCGGTTGCTAGCGAATATATCAACCCTGCTGCTGGTTTTAGCGACGCTAAGGCCGTACTTGATGGCGCACGTTTCATTTTGATGGAGCGTTTTGCTGAAGATGCTGAGCTGCTGCAAAAAATTCGTACTCAAGTTGAGCAAAATGCTGTTCTTGAAAGCAGCATGGTTAAAGGTAAAGAGAAAGAAGGCGCTAAGTTTAGAGATTATTTTGAACACTCTGAAAAGCTGACCAAGGTGCCATCACATCGTGCACTTGCGATGTTGCGTGGTCGCAATGAAGGCATGTTGAGCCTGAATGTGAATGCCGATCCGCATCAAGAGCCGAAGCGAGCGAGCTATTGTGAAGTGATCATTATTGAGCATTTCAAACTGGGACTCACAGATACTGCCGTTGATGCTTGGCTTAAAACCGTGGTTGCCGCGACGTGGAAAGTGAAGATTGCGCTACAGATGGAAACCGAGTTTCTTGGCCGTATGCGCGACAGCGCCGAACAAGAAGCCATTAAGGTATTTGCACGTAACTTAGGTGATCTACTGATGGCGGCACCAGCGGGTGCTAAAGCGACCCTAGGTTTAGACCCCGGTCTTCGCTCTGGCGTAAAAGTGGCGATTGTGAACGACACCGGCAAACTGGTGGCGCACACGACTATTTTCCCACATGCTCCTCAAAATCAGTGGGATAAGTCGGTAAGAACCTTAAGTAACCTCGTTAAAATGCACAAGGTTGAGTTAATTGCAGTGGGTAACGGCACTGCGTCGCGTGAAACCGATAAGCTGGCAGCAGACTTAATCAGTCAAGTTAAAGCTGACTTGCCGACATTGACCAAAATTATGGTCAGTGAAGCGGGCGCATCAGTGTATTCAGCCTCTGAACTAGCCTCTGAAGAGTTTCCAGATGTCGATGTGTCTATTCGCGGCGCAGTGTCTATTGCGCGGCGTTTACAAGATCCGTTGGCGGAACTGGTAAAGATTGAACCTAAAGCGATTGGTGTTGGTCAATATCAGCATGATGTGAGTCAGAGCCAGCTATCAAGCTCGCTAGAAGCGGTGGTTGAAGACTGTGTAAACGGTGTAGGTGTTGACGTTAATATGGCATCAGCAGCGCTACTTGCACAGGTTGCGGGGTTAAACAAAACCTTAGCGCGTAATATCGTGACTCATCGTGACGAGCAAGGCCGTTTTAACAACCGTAAAGCATTGCTTAAGGTGGCGCGTCTTGGGCCTAAAGCCTATGAGCAAGCTGCGGGTTTCCTACGTATTAGTGAAGGAGACAACCCACTTGATGGTTCATCTGTGCACCCTGAGGCCTACTCATTAGTTGAGTCAATTGCTGCCGCAAAAGCGGTCTCAGTTGCTGAATTAGTTGGTAACTCAGAGCTGCTCAAAGCACTGGAAGCAAAAGATTTTATCACTAGCGAATTTGGTCTACCTACAGTAACCGATATTCTCGCTGAGCTTGATAAGCCGGGTCGCGATCCTCGTGGTGAGTTTAAGACAGCGACCTTTAAAGAGGGCGTAGAAGAGATTAAAGATCTGAAGCTAGATATGATCTTAGAAGGTGTGGTGACAAACGTGACCAACTTTGGCGCCTTTGTTGATGTGGGCGTTCATCAAGATGGCCTAGTGCATATTTCTTCGATGACAGACACGTTTATTGATGATCCACATAAGGTGGTTAAAGCCGGTGATATCGTTAAAGTGAAGGTGATGGAAGTGGATGCTGAGCGTCGTCGTATTGCCTTGAGCATGCGTCTTGATGATAAGGCCGGCGATGCGCCTAAGAGTGCACCGCGACCAGCCCATAGTGCTGCAAATAAAGGCGCTAATAATAAAGGTGCTAATAAGCCCGGCGGCCAACAAAAGAGCCATAAACCTAAGCAGCAAGCCAATGCTGCCATGGGCAACGCGTTTGCCGATGCTTTCGCGAAGTTAAAAAAGTAAGCGTTATAAACTTCTAATTAGTGAGAGACACAAAAAAACCGACAACTGAGTTTGTCGGTTTTTTTATGCCATTTCTAAAAAATTTGGCAGTATATCGGGCTCGGTTCGCTGATAGTAAAAAGCTTCAATACGTACACCAAAGGCCTGATAAAACTGCAAGCTCTCGTTAGGCATAAGGTGGTTGGCTTCGCTGGTATGGGTTGGCGGCGGTTGTTGTCCCGGCAGTTTAATATCGCTGCGCTTGAGTGGAGCCCGCTGGCTAAGCAGTTGCTTTAAATTTAAGTTGGCTGCTTGTTTCTGTTTTTCTTGACCAGATTGCTCGTGTTGCTGGGATTGACCTTGCTGCTTTTGTTGCACCGACTCGCGAAGCCGGGCTTGGTTTTGTGCCTGATCTGCGGTGCGTTCATG
Source organism: Shewanella sp. 0m-8 (assembly GCF_052977265.1). Lineage (NCBI taxonomy): Bacteria > Pseudomonadati > Pseudomonadota > Gammaproteobacteria > Alteromonadales > Shewanellaceae > Shewanella > Shewanella sp. 0m-8. The sequence continues at coordinate 104,852 of NZ_JBRIMB010000005.1, forward strand.
CTGTGGATTAAAGGCGCGTTCTTCATGACCTTTAGTGGCTTGTTGCGGCGCTATAATCGGTGGGCGCTGTTGACCATCGGTGCGCGCAGCATCGGTTGCAGCATTAGATGTTGCAATCGGCACGTTGGGATAGTTGGTCACCACTAACATAATGTTTCCCACTGAAAGGTGTGGTTAAATCTTAATCGAATTCAGCGTAAAAATAAAGCGCTACGGCCAGAGTCGCTTATCTGTTAGTTTGTCTAGCCAAGGTTTGTAGCCATCGAGAAACTCGGCTTGATGGCTAATAAATGGTGCATGGGAAGCTTTGGCTAGTAGCATATCTTCGCTGGCTGAAACCTGTGGCATAGCCGTTATCATTCTGCGAGGTACTAGGCCGTCTAATCGTCCCCACACTCTTAGCCAAGGCTGCTCTATTTGGGATAGCTGCGAACGTAAGTCGACATTTTCAAGCATGTCTAAGCCTTGTGCTAATGCGCTCTGCTGAGCGGAAGGGCGAGCCTGCACTAACTCACGCAACTGCTTAATATCGCCCTTGGCTGTTTGACTGCCCATAGCTTGAATTGCTAAGAAACGCTCAACGGTTTTATCCAGATCTTGAGTCAGCTGGCTGGCAAACTGGCCTAATACCTCAGATGGGATCCCCGGCCAGTTTTCTCGGGCCATAAAACAAGGTGATGAGGCTATGGTGCACAGTGCTGATACACGTTGCGGCTGCTTAATTGCAGCCAGAGTGGCAACGAGCCCACCCAGTGACCAGCCAGTCCAAATGGCCTTCTCTGGTACTTGTTCCATAATGGCGTCAAGCCAATCTTCAATATCGCCCATAACGGCTTGGCTATGGCCAAATCCCGGCAGATCGACATAGTGGAATCTATAATTGTTTAATGCACTGTGAAGTGGAGTAAATACGGCGCTATTAACCCCCCAGCCATGGAGCATGACGACGTCAGGGCCTTGACCGATAGATTCAACATGTAGCTTTATTGGGCTCACTTAGGACCTCATAGTGTAACGATGCAACATTGAAAGGCTTTGCCTAATCCATGTTGTCTTTGGTTAACTGGGGAATATTGAAAAGGATTTCACCTATCAAGATAATATTCTGGAATAGAGTGCTTGCGGCTATTTTACCCAATCGCTGTTTGATGTGCCATCAACATATTGAGGCTGCTCAGCGCGGAATTTGTTCTGTGTGTTTACATGCTTGCCGCTATCAAGCGGATATCTGTTTGGGGTGTGGCAGTGAAATGCCACTGCAAATCCCTTTTTGTGGACGCTGTATGCTTGCTTCAAAATTAAAAGTGATTGCCCCCTGCAGCTACCATCAAGGGATGGGGCATTGGGTTGGGCAGATTAAGTATCAGGCTCAATTTGCAGTGATAGACGTGTTAGTCGACGCCTTAGTGCAGCGGATCTTATACCTAGAGTATTTAGGCTTTATTGAGCTACCACAAGTGTTGATTGCTGTGCCACTGCACCGAAAAAGGCTACAACAGCGTGGCTTTAATCAGGCATGGTTAATTGCGCGTGCACTGTCAAAGCGGCTTGATATTCCCCTTGTCGATAATATGCTGTTAAGGAGCAGAGACACACAGCCACAAGCTGGCCTAAGTGGCAAGTTACGCCGTAAGAACCTTAATAATGCTTTTGAGCTTTCAACTGAGTTTAATTGGCAGCGAGTCGCTTTGATTGATGATGTGGTGACAACCGGAACCACGGTTTATGAAATCGCGAGGTTATTGCAGCGTAAGCATACTCAGGTGCAAGTGTGGTGCCTCGCAAGAGCAGAAGCACCGGGCTTGAGTTAATCTTTATGAACACTTCTCTCTATACGCGCTAATGCAGCGCAGGAATAAAATAGAGCGCGTTAGCATAGACTTTTTGGCTGCCTAACCAGATATTTCTAAAGAGCAAATTATCAGCCATCCCCACAACAGCGCCTTGATTGCGAGACTCGATGATAATCGCGGGCGAGTTGCTAAAGCTGCTCTGATATTCTTGGGCTAAATAGCCGCTTAGCAGAGGATCCGAGGTGTACTTTGCTGCCACGGTAAAGTCGTTAGTTGTTTGCGAAAAGCCTAGCACTTTGTTTTTCAGTACCGGAAGCCGATCGCCATTTAGGCCAAAGTTAATTGGATGGCTAGTATCAAGTTTTAACTCCAAGATAGCGCCGCCAATTTCTTGCTTCGCTTTGAATGTAGACTTTTTGTCGAAGGTTAAGCCGTCGGCATCGAATAGTTGTTTGTAAAAACGATCGCTACGTAAATTAGTTTTTAGCAGATTCGAATTACTAAGCCAATCTAGCGCACCTTTTTGTGCTATCACTACGCCCCCGTTTGAAGCAAATTGCCCCAGCTTACGAGCAAACCTTTCATTTAAGGTGAGGTAGTTACCATCGGCCATAATAATGTGGCTGTAGTCACTGAGTTTTACTGAGGCAAGGTTATTAATATCGACTAAGGTAGTGGCCACTCCTAAGGTATTATCTAGGTAATACCAAAGCTGACCCACTTCGGCAATTGAGGTGCCTTTGCCGCTGAGGATTAATGGCCGAATGGGCTTAATGACCTTAAAGTCAGGGCTACCAAGATCGATGCCTTTTTTTGCGGCGCTGGTGTTCACTGCCACAATGTTAACCTTAAGTTTTTGGGCGAATTTGCCCACCTTCTGGCTGATCTCGTTGGCTGATAAGTTGTCCTGCTTTAACGGAATTTGCAGTGTCCCTGCAGTAAAATCTATCTCTTGCTCGGCTACGACAAGGCTAAAGGGTTTGGCCGCAAATTTGACCATGACTCCCTGCTCTAGAAGTTGTTGAAGTAGCAAAGCCGCTTGGCTCTCGCGCCAATCAACTAGCAAAGCAACAGTAGTACTGTCGTCCCAACTATCGGGCTTAAACTCTGGGGCGTTTTGACTTAATACACTTAACTCGAGTTTGATATTACGGCGCAATGTTAGGTCGAAAGCATGCTGTAAGTTCCAAGTTGAAATGTCATAGAACGTCGGGTCGATAAACTCTGTTCTATCATCAAACATGGCTTGAAGTAGTGACGACTGCGCCTGATTTTGCGGGATAAAAATACTGCTGTTGACCTCGAACTCGATACCACCCTGGGTAAGCGGATTAGTGAGATAGTAATACTCTATCTGATGTTGAGTTAGCAGCTTAGCCAGTGCGTTAATTCGGCCTGGATCATGATTTGTGCTCAATAACAGTCCAGCCTGGCGAGGTTTTTTCTTCATCGCTTGTTGGTGTTTGTTTTTGAAAAAGTCAGCCTGGTATTGCTCAAGTTCAGACTTTAAGGCTAGCGCGCCTTTGAGGCTTGATATTGAAGTGGCATATTGATTTTCTATCGCCTCTTGCAAACTCACCAGACCATTTTTAGAGTCTTGCTGTTGCCCACGGGCACTGGCTTGTTCAAACAGCACCCCTATGGCGCCGTTAATGTCAGGGTAGGTTGAGCCTTTGCCATAGAAAAAATCATCGAATAATTGACGGCTGAAATAGCTCTGCTTTTTATCATCGAGAGCAGCTTGGTGATAAGCGGCCAATTTTGCGGTTAACTTTTGGTTTGCTGCTGGCGTTAATGGGTGGGTTCTATCTGGCACACCGGGCTGAAAAAAGTATGTGTTGTTATGGCCCATCTCATGAAAGTCGCCGACATAATGCGGCTGCCAACGATGGAACAAGGCAACACGTCCCTGTGATTCAGGATGACGTAGAAACAGCCAGTCACGGTTGAGATCGGCTAAATAGTGATTGCTGCGACCTGTCGGCCAACCTTGTTTGTGTTCTTTGTGGTTAGGGTCGCTCACCGCCACTTTGCCAGCATAACCGTTAGCCCAAGTTGAAAAACGGTCTAGGCCGTCGGGGTTTTGGCTTGGCGTAATTAGCACGACTGCCTTATCGAGTAGATCGGTAACCCACTTATCTTCGCTGGTGGCTAGCATATGACTCAGTTTAATCGCGCTATGAGCACCGCTAATTTCATCACCATGAATTGAATAGGCTAGCCATATAATCAGTGGCCCACTTTGCTTGCCTAGATATTTGATCTGCTGTCTTTGCGCTAAGATCTCATCGAGTTTGGCTTGGTTTTCTGGCGAGGTGATAACCGCGGTGAGCTGTTGTCTTGCTTCATGGCTTTGGCCAGTATGTTCGATGGAGACTCTGGGGTTTTGCTTAGCAATTTCTTTAAGGTAATAGTTAATTTGATCGTGGCGCAGTAAACGCTCTCCCAGTGGGTAACCTAAAAATGCTTCGGGACTGGTTGTGGTTACGCCATAAAGGGGGTTATCGGTTAAACGCGTCTTTTTTGCTTCAGCAAAAAAAGAGGGGAATATCAAAAAAGCGCATAAAAAAATGAAACCGATTCTAAGCATGGAGTTTTTCGTTATATTTATAATATTGTTGTTAAATTAACAGCTCCACGTCGACAAAACCACTCTATGGGAAGATAAAAAACTGTGATCTAATTAGTGTTTATTCTTAATCTGTGAGCCTTAGGGGCTACAAAGGATTGCAGAGTAAGAGTATTATAGGGCTAATTCTTACTAAAACACTCAGGTTTATCCCTGACGGAGCATGTTTTCATGATTACCATTTCCGAAGCAGCTCAGGCGCATTTTGTTAAATTGTTATCAGATCAGCCTGAAGGAACTCACATTCGAGTATTTGTTATCAGCCCAGGTACTGCGCAGGCTGAGTGTGGCGTATCATATTGTCCACCAGATGCTGTTGAAGCGGACGACACTGAACTAGAATTTAATGGCTTTAACGCCATGGTCGACGAGAAGAGCGCACCATTCCTAGAAGAAGCCACTATTGACTTCGTTACCGATCAGTTGGGCTCTCAGTTAACGCTGAAAGCACCAAACGCTAAGATGCGTAAAGTGTCAGATGACGCTTCATTATCAGAGCGTATCGAGTACGTGATCCACTCTGAAATCAACCCACAGCTAGCTAGCCACGGTGGTAACATCTCGCTAGTCGAAATCTCTGAAGAGGGCATTGCGGTGCTTCAGTTCGGTGGTGGTTGTAATGGTTGTTCTATGGTTGATGTAACGCTTAAAGATGGTATCGAGAAGCAATTGCTTGAAATGTTCCCTGGTGAGCTAACAGGCGTTAAAGACGTCACAGAGCATCAACATGGTGAGCACTCTTACCAGTAATACAGATGTCTTCTTAAAAAACGCGACTCTAGCGCTAAGCTAGGTCGCGTTTTTTTATGTCTGCTTACTTATACCAGTGCCAATCTGAGCTTGAACCAGTAATGCAGCGACAGTGAGGCACTGCGAGCCAGCATAAAGCAGCTCATCGCAGCCCATAGTGCAAAGTTACCCTGCGGTTCTAGCAAATACCACACAGGGAAGAACACGCCAAAGGTCGATAAAATCATACTATTACGCATCACTTTACCCTTAGCTGCACCAATATACACACCATCAAACAAGTAGGAGCCGAAGGCGAGCAAAGGCAAGAATATCACCCAGATAAGATATTGCTCGGCGACCTCTTTGACCTCACTAATACTGGTCAGCAGCGCAATAATGTGCGAGCCGGCTAAGGCAAAAAACAGCGTAAAGCCTAATGCGGCGATAGCAGACCAAGCCCAGGCTAATGTCACCGACTCTTGCATTAAACGACTGTTTTTTTGACCATAGGCTCGGCCAACTTCAGCTTCAGCATAATAGGCAATGCCATCGAGTGCATAAGAGATAAGCAGTAGCAGGTTGAGCAATACGGCGTTGGCAGCAACAGTATTATCACCTAAGCCTGCACCGTAAAATGTCATAAACGCAAATGATAGCTGTAGGCATAAACTACGCACAAATATGTCGGTGTTGAGGCCCATTAGTTTGCCGTAGCTTTGCAGTGACAATTGCTTGACCACGTGAAATAGCTTAAAGCCACCAAGCTTATTAAGCTGTCCGCGTACCATAGTCAGTGCGACGAGGAAACCTGAGATATCGGCAATGACAGATGCGAATGCTGCGCCTTTAACTCCCCAACCGAAAACGAGAACGAAGAGGATATCCAACACAATATTGGCTAGGTTGGCGATAATAAGCTGCCACATTGCAGCCTTAGGTTGTTGGCGTCCTAGCAGCCAGCCAAGCATGACTAAATTCATGAGGGCAAACGGGGTCGACCAGATCCGCACTTGAAAATATTCACGACAATAGCGTTCAACTTCAACGCTGGCGTCGGACATCGCCATGGCAAGGTTAAGGATGGGCCATTGCAGGGCAATGGCAGCAATACCAAATAGTAATGCTAAACTTGCGGCCTGAACCAGTAGCTTAAATTGTTGCTGGGTATCGTTTGCGCCGTAGGCTTGCGCCACTAATCCAGTGGTTGCCATGCGTAAAAAACCTAATAACCACAAAATTAAGGTTATAATCGTTGACCCAACTGCCACGCCGCCTAAATAATAGGCGTTACTAAGATGTCCAACAACGGCAGTATCGACGAGTCCAAGTAGCGGCACCGTGATATTCGAGAGGATCATGGGGAGCGCAAGGGCAAATAGCTGTCGGTTTTTTTGTGGGTTTAACAGTAAGGCAATCATTTTAGAGGTCTAATATTTATGGTTAAAAACGTGTTGCTAGCGCTACTTGCGCTGACAGGTTTTTCGGCTCACGCGGCGGTGATTCTACAATATCATCATGTATCAGATAGCACGCCTGCGATCACCAGTGTTACTCCTGCACAGTTCAAAGAGCAGATGCAGTACCTGGCGGAAAACAACTTTAATGTGGTACCACTTTCAACGGTGGTGGAGTCTATTAAGGCAAAAAAAACGCTGCCAGCAAAAACGATTGCGATCACCTTCGATGATGGTTATCGCAGCATTGCTAATACAGCGCACCCCATTTTAAAGCAATATAAATTCCCCTACACGCTTTTTGTCTCGGTTGAGCCGATCCTCAAAGAATATGGCGAAATGATGAGCTGGCAGCAGCTTATCACCTTGTCTAATGAGGGAGCTGAAATTGCCAACCACAGCTGGGGGCATGAGCACTTAATTCGTAAAGAAGCGGGTGAGAGTGATGCACAATGGTTGGCACGCATTGAAGCCAATATTCTGCGAACCGAAAAAGAAATCGCTAAAGCGACCGGACAAAATTTGAAAATGTTGGCTTACCCTTATGGTGAGTACAATCAACAGATTGAAGCGATGCTTGAGAAACATGGTTTTGTGGCATTTGGTCAGCAGTCGGGTGCAGCCGGTCCGTATTCACCGCTAACGGCACTACCGCGTTTTCCTGTTGCTGGCGTGTATGCCGACCTCAACAGTTTAAAGGTAAAACTACATAGCTTAAATATGCCGGTGATTTCGCAAACCAACAGCAATCCACAGTTGCAGCAAGGTCAGTGGCGACCTGAGATTAAAGTGACTTTGGACATGAGCGATATCAATGCATCACAGTTAATGTGCTTTATTCAGGGGCAGGGGGCTAAGAAGCCTAACTGGATCTCTGAAAATGAGTTCAGTATTCAGGCTGAGTTGGATCTGCCCGCAGGTCGTTCACGTTATAACTGTACGGCTCCGAGTAAGAGTAAAGGCAGTTATTACTGGTTCTCACAGCCTTGGATCCGACCTAAATCTAACGGTCAGTGGATAGCAGAATAGCTAATTAGATGATAACAAAGCCCCTGCAAAGGAAATGTCGCTAAGTTAAGCCAAAAGTTAAGCCAAAAGTTAAGCTTAAATTTGATGACTAAACACAAAGCAAAGAACCCAGCATAAGCTGGGTTCTTTGCTTTAAAAGCGATATACCACGAAGCGCTTACTTAGCTCACAACACTGACAACACCGAAGCCACGATGAAAGTAAAAGTGTGTGCAGGCTTGTATTGTGCGTTTTTTAACTCAAATCTTGAGCTGAGTTAACTGGAGTACTTATCAATAATTGCATTGACGTCATGAATTAAATCGCGATTTTTTATCTGAGGTAATTGTCCGGGGATCTCTGATTTTGGCTTGATAATCGCAACCTTCTCACCTTTAGGTGACACTAGGGCAAATGAGGCGCTATGGTCAACTTGGTAATTATCTCCTTCCCCTACCATGGCATAAACAAAACCTAGACTACGGGTGACTGGCAGCAGTTGCTTATGTTCGCCGGTGATAGCCACAAATTCTGGATTAAAGAAGCGCATGTAATTTTCCAATGTGCTACTCGAGTCCCTTTGTGGGTCAACAGATAGAAAGATAACCTGTAGATCTTTATCTTGCGCCAGGCTTGGGTACGCCGAGGTCAATTTACCCATGGTCGTCGGGCAAACGTCGGGGCAAGAGGTATATCCGATGAAAAACAGGCTCCATTTTCCATTTAAGTCAGCGTTGGTGAATGTATTACCACGCTGGTCTGTGAGTGAAAATGGGGCTAACGGTTGCGGCGATGGATACTCGAAGCTAGTTTGCAGCGCTAACGGTTTAGCCTGGTTTAGTTGAATTCCTGCGTAGGCACCTGCAGCGACCATTAAAATAGCTGTAATAATCCATGTGAGCTTCATCTTTTTTCTCCTAGCGCATTAATACCTAATAACAGCTGTAAATATTTCTTATCGTCAAATGGTTATGCAAACAGGCTTATACCCACAAGTAGTGATCAACCAGCAAGGCGATAAACAGTAGCATCAGATGATAGATTGAAAACTTAAATAGCTGCATCGCCATGCCGGGTGCTTCGTGAAACTTAAGTTGCCAAGCTTTATAGATAAAAGCAGCGCTCAGCAATGTTGAACTCACCAAATAAACCGGACCACACATGCCTACTAATACGGGTAATAAGCAGGCGATGGCTAACAAAATTGTATAGAGGAAAATACAGGTTTTTGTGAATTCGACACCATGAGTCACAGGTAACATAGGGATATCGACCTTGGCATATTCGGCTTTACGATGAATGGCTAGCGCCCAAAAATGCGGTGGAGTCCAAGCAAAAATGATGATGACAAGCAGCAGTGCATTACCGTGAAATTCGCCGGTAACCGCAGTCCAGCCAAGTAATGGTGGCATGGCTCCCGCTAAGCCGCCAACCACAATGTTTTGTGGCGTCGCACGCTTTAAGTAGGCGGTATAAACCACGGCATAACCTATCAAACTTGCAAAGGTGAGCCATGCTGTTAATGGGTTAACTAGGGCGTACAGTACGACAAAACCAAGGATCCCAAGGCCAAATGAAAACGTCAGTGCTTTTGCTATCGATACTCGGCCTTTAGGCAGCGGGCGGTTATAGGTACGAGCCATTAAGCCATCAATACGACGATCGATAAGATGATTAAAGGCTGCAGCGGAACCTGCCATCATGCCTATCCCTGCCATGCCCGCAATTAAGGGCACGATGGGCACAGCGCCTGGTACGGCTAAGCACATGCCGACGAGTACGGTGAGCAACATGAGTGCCACGACTTTAGGTTTGGTCATTTCGTAATAAGCGCGCCATTGAATAAGCGGCGTCGAGTGGTCTTGCTGGAGTGCGATTGGTTTTTGCATTAGTGAAACCTCTCGATATTGTGTTGCGAAATGAAAAGGGCATTATTGGTTGTCATAAAAGGCCCCTATGCTTTGCGCCATAAGGCGTAATTAATAAAAACTAACGTCAGTAGTAATAGTGCAGCGCCGCCATTATGAGAAACCGCGATGCCCAGTGGTAGGTGCAGAACGACGTTGCTGATCCCCAGTGCGACTTGCACAATGACCAAAGCGACTAATAGCCATGCGGTATTACGCATGATGTTTGAGTTAGCGGTGCGAATAAGCTTGAAGGCTAAATACAGCAGCATGACCGCGGTAATCACAGCGCCGATACGATGGGCAACATGAATGGTCATTCTGGCTGAATAGTCTAAAACACCATATTCATAACTGGCGTGTTCACCTTGAAATGGCGAGAAGGCTTGAGCAAAGCTCAGATTATCAACCCAGTTTCCCTCACAAAGTGGCAAGGTGGTGCAGGCCAGCGCGGCATAATTTGATGAAGTCCAGCCACCTAAAACAATTTGCAGTAACAAAACTCCAATGCAGATGGCGGCAAAGCCTGCCATCTTTCGTGCAGGAGCATCACCACCAGGGATCCTAAGCGGTTTACTGCGTAGATAAAGTAATAACAGCAGCGAGAACAGTGCAAACCCGCCCAATAGATGTGCCATAACGATAATCGGCATCAGTTTCATCGTCACTGTCCACATGCCGAGCGCAGCTTGGAAGATGATAAGCGCTGCAATAAACATAGGCAGTTTCTTAGGCGCATCCTTAGTCTTAAGGCTGAGGATTAAGATGAGTAATACCAATAAACCCAAGGCACCGGCAATGTAACGGTGGATCATCTCAAGCCATGCTTTATCTGCTTCAACTGTATGTTCTGGAAAGGCTTGTTGCACCTGGTTTAGCTCATGAGTTTGGGTAGGGACTTTGAGCATGCCATAGCAGCCGGGCCAGTCTGGGCAGCCAAGACCAGCATCCGATAGTCGAGTATATGCTCCCATCAGAATCACGCATAAAGTAAACACTAATGTGACTTTCAATAGCGACTTAATCTGCATATCAAACGTCTCCTTAGCCAATCCGTGATAGTTTGAGTAACTTACGTAGGTCAGCCACTAAGGCTTTGCCTTGCATTATTTGTGCTTGATGATCTTCAGCTACTGGGTAGCTCATCACTAAGCTACCTAAGGGATCGACTATCACTAATTCTTGCTGATCAAGCAGCTGGCTAAGTGCTTTAGAGGGGGTTGCGGTTACAAAATCAAAGGCGTCGAGTACAGTCGTATCACTGTGCTCATTAACCAAAATAATGGTATGAACACGGTCTTGATGTCGACCCAGTGCGGTATGACTTTGCTGCAGAATATAGAGCCTATCTTCGCAGACGGCATTACAGTGGCTAGGAAGTAGGTAGAGCAACTGCCATTCATGGGGCAGTGGATTCACCATAGCTAGATTCTGATAGCTGGTATCGGTATCGAGCAATTGCCCCTTATTGGTGGCTCCGCCTTGGTACAGGTCAAAGCTGAGCACCAGTTTTGCCGCTATCACAGGTAGGACAAAAGCCAGTAATAACAGTATCAGTGTTTTTTTGCCGCTTTTTTGGGGGGAGTTCATTCCATCTCCTCTTTATCTTACTAAAATCCATCAAATTTGATGATTAAAATTAAGTCTTCCCATTACGGCTAGGAGCTTAATTTCTAACCTACATCGTCTAACCTTCGTTAGCAATAGAGCAATATGATTACTTGTTATATCGTTGTTTTAACATGCGAAAAAATAAATAGCCCATGATCAATATAAATACGCCTGCCATTGCAAACCACTGTACGGCATAACCTTGATGCTTCTGCGACGATAACGGGATTGGTTGCCACGGATGAGGGTATGGGGTGTCAAGATTACTCGGCTGTAATACGACGCCGGAGAGCGATTGATTAAGTTGTTCAGACAGCTGTGGGATATTGAGATTTTGGATGCGTTTGGGCCAACCAGCTTCAGCCATCAGATCAAAGCTCATCGGGTTAAACTGCTTTTGGTAAACCCGTCCCTCTAGCATTATAGGATTGGTAATCGCTGTTACGTTTGGTAGCTTAGAGCGATCCATACTCGCTGAGATAAAGCCGAGTTCAACTAACAACCATGGCTCTGATGCACTGACCTGCAAAGCTTGTAAGGCAATGTAGCCTACTCTATCCTCATAGACTTGATTATCGAGCAAGAAAACATTGGTTGAGATGGGAGTCACCGCCGTTTTTAGCTTAAATCCTGTTAAAGGCTCATCTTTAGGGAGGCTGAGCAGTTGCGAATAGCTTAATACAGAAGCTGCTTGTCTATCTGTTAGTTGTTGCTGCCAGTGAGCCTTATATTGAGCTCTTTCAAGCTGCCAAAAACCTAACTTGACCAAAATAGAAAACACAATCACAGTAGAAAGCACAATAAATAACCAAGCAAGATTCACCTTAACGCGAGGAAGCGCCATGTCTGCTTTGTTTGTCTTTAAATTAGTTTTCGTACTGCTACTGCTATTCATACTGGTTAATTTAGGTCGAGCCCTATTTATTATGGTGAAAGGAGAAAAGAGTATCCCCATGAGTCAATTCTTAGGTCGCCGAGTCCTCTTTTCTGTACTCGTGGTGCTGTTACTGCTGGTGGCATTAGGGACGGGAGTCATAACACCTAACTCCAGACCCTACTGATGACATTATTGTTTATGTGATCGTATTAATATCGGCAATATGAGTGGTTAAAGCACATAAACAAAGAAAAACAAGCACAGCCAAACCACATCGACAAAGTGCCAATACCAAGCCCCTGCTTGAAAAGCAAAGTGCTTATCTGGGGTAAAGTGCCCTTTAAGCACTCGTAAAAACAACACCATAAGGAATACCGTTCCTAGGGTAACGTGCATGCCATGGAAGCCGGTTAGCAAGAAAAAGGTGTTACCGTAAATGCCTGAATTTAATGTCAGCCCCATTTCTTGGTAGGCATGGACATACTCTTCCACTTGCAAGAATAAGAACGCTACCCCAAGTAAAATGGTTATCGCTAGCCAAACGGTTAACGCGGTACGCTTATTTTTTTCTAACCCTACGTGAGCAAAATGCAATGTTATCGAAGAGGTCAAAAGAATTAAGGTGTTGTAGAGCGGTAGTCCTGTCCAGTCCATCGCTTGGGTCAGGCTGCCATCTGGCGTTGTTAGTAAGGGCCAAGCAGCTTCAAACATTGGCCATAATACTTCATGGGTCATCTCATTATTTGAGGCGCCGCCAAGCCAAGGTATTGCGATAATTCGGGCATAAAATAAGGCGCCAAAAAAAGCTGCAAAGAACATGACTTCAGAAAAGATAAACCAGCTCATTCCTTGCCTAAAGGAGCGATCCATCTGTTTGGAGTAGAGCCCTGCCATAGATTCGGCGATAACGGTTCTAAACCAGCCAAAAATCATGAAAATGATAACCGCAATACCAGCTAGCAAAATATAGCCACCACTGCCGCCTTCTGTTTTTAATTCAGAGACATAGCTTCCAGCACCAAAGGCGATAAGAAATAAACCTATCGCGCCAATAATGGGCCACGCACTTTGATCTGGTACGTAGTAGTTTTCGTGTTTATGTTCAGTTGTCATTTAGCCGCTCCTTGCCCTGTAACGGCTTTAGCCCCAGTTTTAGTGACTGTGTTAATCACAGCGACGTTTTTATTGCTGGAGTAGTTTTCATCTATATGTTCAGTTGTCATTGTGCAGCTCCTTGCTCCACGACATTACTTGTGGCACTTACTACATAGCCCTTGTCGGTGATGTTGTAGAGGGTATAAGAGAGGGTCAGGGTCGAGATTGAATCCGGCAATTGGGGATCCACAAAAAAGATGAGTGGTAGCTCGGCTGCAGCGTTAGCCTGCAATACCTGCTGATTGAAACAGAAGCATTCCGTCTTATTAAAGTATGCCGCCCCCTGTCCGGGAGAAACAGACGGAATAGCCTGCCCCACAATATGCTCTGCCGATAAATTCGTAGCGACAAAATGAGTACGAATAAGCTCACCGGGATGCACTTGCATGGTATTAACCTGAGGTTTAAATGTCCAAGGCATGTCGCTTTGCACTTGAGACACAAACTCAACCGTTATGGTTCTGTTTTTATCCACTACGACAGGCTGATAAACACTGGCGGTACTTGCGGGTTTACCGTTAATACCCAATGCGTCGCAAAGCACGTCATATAAAGGAACAAGCGCAAAACCAAACCCAAACATGCCCACAGCGCCAATAATTAGCATGGCGAGCAATTTGCGATTGGCGTTACGCTTCATCTCAGTCATCTTTATTTCACCTCTGGCGGGGTGGTAAATGAGTGATATGGCGCAGGGCTAGGAATGGTCCATTCTAATCCTTCGGCGCCTTCCCATGGTTTGGCTGGAGCCTTTTCACCACCACGAATACACTTAATCACTACGGCTAAAAAGATCAGCTGCGAAAGGCCAAATGCGAAGCCGCCGATCGATACAATCTGGTTCACATCAGCGAACTGGATAGCATAATCAGGAATACGCCTTGGCATTCCGGCTAAGCCTAAGAAGTGCATTGGAAAAAACAGCACGTTGACTGAAATTACCGAACACCAGAAGTGCCAGCGCCCTAAGGTTTCGCTGTACATATGGCCGGTCCATTTGGGTAGCCAATAATAGGCCGCTGCCATGATGGAGAATATTGCTCCAGTCACCAATACATAATGAAAATGCGCCACCACAAAGTAGGTATCATGGTATTGGAAGTCAGCAGGAGTGATCGCCAGCATCAGTCCCGAAAAGCCCCCTATGGTGAACAAGATAATAAAGGCCACCGCAAATAACATGGGAGTTTCAAAGGTAATAGAACCTCGCCACATGGTCGCAACCCAGTTAAATACTTTTACGCCTGTCGGCACTGCAATCAGCATGGTGCAATACATAAAGAACAATTCAGCAAATACCGGCATACCCGTAGTAAACATGTGATGCGCCCACACCAGGAACGACAAAACGGCGATACTCGCAGTGGCGTAAACCATCGATGAGTAACCAAATAAGCGCTTACGACTAAAGGCTGGCACAATTGCCGAGATGATACCGAATGACGGCAAGATCATGATGTACACCTCAGGGTGGCCAAAGAACCAGAAAAGATGCTGGAACATGACAGGATCCCCGCCGCCGGCGGCATCAAAAAAGCTAGTGCCGAAGTATTTATCGGTGAGTACCATAGTCACTGTGCCAGCGAGCACAGGCATGACCGCAATAAGTAAAAAGGCGGTAATTAACCAGGTCCAAACAAATAACGGCAGCTTCATCCAAGTCATACCGGGGGCACGCATATTGACGATAGTGACGACCACATTAATCGCGCCCATGATTGAGCTAATCCCCATGATATGAACTGCAAATACAAATAGAGCGGTACTGTCAGGGCTATAGGTTGTCGATAGTGGTGCGTAGAATGTCCAGCCGAAATTGGGGCCGCCACCTTCCATAAAAAGTGAGCTTAACAAAATGGCAAATGCGAAAGGTAGGATCCAAAAGCTCCAGTTATTCATTCGCGGTAGCGCCATATCGGGAGCACCAATCATCATCGGAATTAGCCAGTTAGCTAGGCCTGTAAAGGCCGGCATCACAGCGCCAAATACCATCACTAAACCGTGAACAGTGGTCATCTGGTTAAAGAAGTTGGGTTCGACTAATTGCAATCCGGGCTGAAATAGCTCTGCGCGGATCACCATTGCCATCGCGCCACCGGTTAAAAACATAATAAAACTGAACCAAAGATAGAGGGTGCCAATATCTTTATGGTTAGTGGTTAACAGCCAGCGCATAATACCTTTTGGCGCGCCATGGTGGTGGTCATCATGGCTCACGTCGTTAGCGGCTGGTGAGTCTTGTGTAATTGTGCTCATGTTAATCCCTTACTTTCCGTGACCATCAACATCAGAAGCCTGAACGGCATCACCAGAGTTATTACCCCAGGCATTGCGCTCATAAGTCACCACTGCAGCAAGCTGTTGTGGTGTAAGTAGCGCGCTAAATGACTGCATTGCCGTACCAGGTTTACCATTGATAACAATATCAAGGTGAGCGGCTACAGGGCCTTTGATGATTGGGCTACCCACTAATGATGGGAACGCTGGAGGTAGGCCTGTCCCCGCTGCTTGATGACAAGCCGCGCAGCTAGTCATATAGACTTTTTCCCCCATGGTCAGGAGTTCATTCATGGCTAGGTCACCTAATGGTGCCGTTGTTAGTTCTTTAGTTACCTCGTCATCAGCTTTGGTTTCTGAGGTTGTATCTTGATTAACCTCAGCTTGTGTTGCAGGTGAGGTCGCAGGTATTGCACTTGGAGTCGCTGGGGTTGTATCTACCGATGTTGCTGGCGTGGTCGTATCTGAGCTTACGTCGGCTGCTTGAACAGTGTCGCCTGAGTTATTGCCCCAGGCATTGCGCTCATAAGTCACTACGGCAGCAATTTCAGTTGCAGTTAACTGGCTAGAAAACGCCTGCATAGCAGTGCCCGATTTACCATTTAATACAATATCGATATGCAGCTGAGCAGGCCCTTTAATAAGCGGGCTGCCAATAAGAGAAGGGAATACGCCAGGTAGGCCAGCACCATTAGGCTGGTGGCAGGCAGCGCAGCGTGCAAGGTAGACTTGCTCGCCTTGCGCCATTAATTCTTCCATTGTTAGCGTTTGCGATAGGGCAGCCTTTGCTGCCACTTCGGCATTGCTGGCGGCTTGTTGTTGTGCAATCAGCCAAGCATCAAAATCTTCTTCTGATAAAGCTTCAACAACAATAGGCATAAAGCCATGGTCTTTACCGCAGAGCTCGGCACATTGGCCACGATAAGTGCCCGGTTTGTCGATGCGGGTCCAGGCTTCATTAATAAATCCTGGATTAGCATCTTTTTTAACGGCAAATGCGGGTACCCACCAGGAGTGAATAACATCATCTGAAGTCATTAAGAAACGTACTTTACGATTAATCGGTAGTACCAGTGGCTTATCTACCTCTAAAAGGTAGTTTTTACCTTTTGCTTCTTCGCCATCTATTTGCGCTCTGGGGGTAGAAAGCAGACTGAAAAATTCAACATCTTTGTTGAAATAGCTGTAATGCCATTTCCATTGTGAGCCGGTAATCTTGATGGTGAGGTCAGCATTACTTGGATCTTCCATAGCAATCAATGTCTTGGTTGCTGGAATAGCCATAAGTATAAGAATAATAAAAGGTACAACAGTCCAAAGGATCTCGACTTTAGTACTTTCATGAAAGTTGGCGGCGACTGCGCCTTTTGATTTGCGGTGGTTGATCATAGCGTAAATCATGATGCTAAAAACCACGATGCCAATAGCACAGCAGATGTAGAGAATAATCATATGGAGGTTGTAAACCCGCCCACTGATATCCGTAACACCCTCTGTCATATTAAGCGGCATTTCTGATGCAACAAGTACGGGCGAAAATAGCAACGCCAGCACACAATACAACAATTGCTTCACTAGACTTCTCCTCTGTCCACAAGACAAAGAAGAGTCACACAGTAAGTCTCTGCTCTATGTAAACTCTTCAGTTCCCAAAAAAGCAACGATGACTTCAAAGTGCGCGAGTGGCTTGCCTATCGAGTCGCAATTAATGGGATCGCGACACAGGCTATTGTATTCAGTGCTATTCACTGCTGGTGTAACCACGTTGGCACATACGGCTGAAATATATCAGGCCAATCTCAGTCTAAGCTTTAAATTCAGGACTAATCCCAGAGCAAAGACCGACAACTAAATCGCTCGGATATAACAAAATATCGTTGTTATGACTTCCTACACTACTTGGTGTTTAAATATTGATCAAGATCACTTTTTCAATTATTGATAATAAAAAAGCCCTCGAATGAGGGCTTTAGAAAATCGTTTGTACTAGAAGGCGCTTACTAAAACGCACCTCCTAGTCATCATGTATTAGAAAGCGAGGAGATGTTCTGCTTAATGAACAGCACCAAACAGGGAGGCTTGACCAAAAGCACTATCCTGCATATTGATTGAGCGACAAGATTGTTGCTTATTTGTGTTATCAATCGAATGTTCAATGACAATGCCGACAGCGCGAGCGCTTTTGGCAACGATTTGTAGGCGTCGATTGTCACGAGCATCTAAAGAGTTGGTCCAAGTAATCACCGCACTTGAGGTACCGCTTGTTAAGGCTTTTTCCATTGCCCAAAGTGTTTCCACTTCATCTTTAGCATGAACCAGTAAAATGCGGTCCATTCTTACACCTGCAGCTGCTAGCATCTGCTTGTAGCCGATATTCGGCGGGCTAATCAGTACAATCCAGCGACCCTGTTGGCTCAATTGTGAAAGCTGAGCACTGATCTGGTTCAGCTCATCACGCCCTTGAGTTTGGGTCACCATAGTCGTGATGTCATTACTCGTGCTGCTCACCATATTGGTCGATGGCATATCCTGCCACAGTCCAGGGTGACGAGGACTCGTTCCCATTAGTTTGTTCATTGCCAGTCTCCATTACGGATCACACCAACGGCTAAACCTTCAATACTTAAGCTTTGGTTTGCTAGATCCACTTCAATTGGTGAATACTCTTCGTTCTCAGCATGTAAGAAAACTTTGTTACCCTTTTTCTCAAAACGCTTAACGGTAACATCATCTTCAACGCGTGCTATAACCACTTGGCCGTTACGTGCTTGCTGAATTTTGTGTACAGCCAGTAGATCACCTTCTAGTATGCCAATATTCTTCATACTGTCACCACGGACTCTGAGTAAGAAGTCTGCTGATGGCTTGAACATGGCGGGATCGACTTTATAGTGTTGCTCGACATGCTCTTGCGCAAGAATCGGTTCACCTGCAGCAACTTGGCCGATAAGGGGTAAACCTAAATCTGCATCTTCAGTGTCTTCTTGGGTTAACTTAATACCGCGAGACGTGCCCGGCATAATTTCAATGCAGCCTTTTTTAGCTAAGGCTTTTAAATGTTCTTCAGCAGCATTGGCTGACTTAAAACCTAAACGTCTAGCGATCTCGGCACGGGTAGGTGGCATGCCAGTATCAGCAATATTACGTTTAATTAGCTCTAAAATTTCAGCTTGGCGCGGTGTAAGTGGTCTCATGGTTAACCCTGTCTTTCTATACAGTAACTGTTAGTATATACAGTATTTTTTTGAGTGCAAGTAATAACCAGTTATATTGTTTTTTGTGGGATCCAGTTTCAAATGAAATAAATCCAGCGATGTGAAATTCGTTATTGGACAGCGTCTGAAATTAACTAATATTTTGCTGGACATCAGCACTTATAAATTTAGATAAGGCCTCCGGATGAGAATTCGATGGGAAGGGGATTTTTGAGTGAATATATAAATTAGTCTTAGCTCATTTATGCCCATTACGTGCAACCAGCTAGGAAGGAATCCTTCCTCGTTGCCTAAACTGTTCATGCCCCTTTATTAGCTACAGGCAATAAGCAGGAAAGAACAGTGAAGAGTCTGTTGGCCTACTTTTACGAATCGATAAGCAATAATCACGAATTACTTTCGATTCAACATCAATACTCACTTTGCTCATTTCTGTGCGCGTTTATCCAGTAATACTTTTGTAGAGTGCAGATAAATCAATAGCTTTTCTTCAACAAAAATTAAATAGTAGGTTTATTAAATATGCATGCGCTTTTTGCCAAATATACGCGCATGCACACTATACAAATGTTGAACTAAGCCGCTGCGCGGGGCCTAAAAAATATTCAATCGAGTGTATAACCTACATTGGATCAGTTAGACTTAAAGAAATGCGAAGGAGCACAACAATGACAACGGAATTTCAATGAAAAACTTACCTTCTACTAGATATCAATTGATAAAACCTGCTCTACAGCCCAGAGCCAGCATCAAAAAAAGCAAATTCCTATAGCATAAAGCATACCAATTAATCTGGATTCAGCATCGACTAAGTCCAACAAGCGATTTGTGCCTTGCAAACAGCGCAACGCACAAATACTAAGACGTTATAAGCACAAGGAAGTTTTCAGATGATCCGCAACTTTCTAGAGACAGAGAAACAAATTCAGCATTCAGCACATGATGGAAAAGGTGCTGTAGAGTTGTATGAAATTTGGGGTAAATCAGATTTTATCAGCGGATGTGATTTTATTGATAGGCAAATTATACCGCCAAATTCTACTGTTGGTTATCACAAACACGGTAACAATGAAGAGATGTATATCATTCTTGAAGGAAGCGGAACAATGACTATTGCAGATCAAGAATATAGAGTTAAAAAAGGAGACATGATTAAAAACCCTCCTTTTGGTGAGCATGGATTGGTTAATGATTCAAACGAAAACATAGAGTTGTTAATCATACAGATGAGTATTGAGTAGTGTGCTTATAACAAGCAGCTAAATCCAGACTCACCAAGGCTGTCATGCCATTTGCTGAACAAATCGCCCGCCAGCACATGGTTCACTTATTAGCAGGGTGTTATGCAGTCGTGAACCGTTTCGAGTATAGGAAAATATAATGAGTGATAGTTGGGATGATTACGCAGATGGCTGGGATTCAAATTCAGATGTAATCGAGTATTCTAATAAGGCCTTTGATTCGCTGTGTAAATTCATAAGTTTAGATGGTTTAAATGTTTTAGACTTTGGGTGTGGAACTGGCCAACTAACTGAAAAAATAGCTCATGTTGCATCTTCAGTTGTTGCAATTGATTCCTCACCAAAGATGATTAAAGTTTTAAAGAATAAAAATATTCATAATGTAAACTCACTATCATGCGAAATTTCAAGAAACTCGATCAATAACAATCCTATTTTTGAGTCAGGTTTTGATTTAATTGTTGCGTCATCCGTTTGTGCTTTTGTGCCAGATTACGAGAAAACGTTATCTGATCTTAAGCTTCTTCTAAAAGAAGGCGGTACTTTTATCCAATGGGATTGGAAGCGAAGCAATGGAGAAGATGATTTCGGCTTTACCAATGAAATAATTACTGATGCATATTCAAAGGTAGGCCTTTCTGTTGTTCGTGCTTCAGAGGCGTTTTCTCTAACAAGTGAAAAAGGCACTATGAAAGTTATAATGGGAATAGCAAAAAATGCATAATCGGGTAGCCGGGGGTATCTAGCCTCCAGCACCCATACCACCCTGTATGCGGATCCGCACTACCTCTAAATGAGGCCTTTAATTCGCTGAAATTGAGAGTTTCATTTTGGCTGGATTTCTGGGGGTAAATTTCACATTATCCCGGATCAAGCCGATATGCCTATCTGGATTTCGGCTCTTAACTTATTGATTTCATATTAGGGGGAATTTCACTTGAAACTGGATCCCACATTTTTGTGTGGGATCCAGTTTCAAATGAAATAAATCCCAGCGATGTGAAACTCGTTATTGGGTAGCGCCTGAAGGTACCTCTTTATCTCAAGCGTTCATTAGCTGACTTTGCTGCCTACTCATTTAGTATCTCGGGTGCGTTTGTTCCATAGACAAATAAGTCCGCGCAATTGAGCCTCTTGCGCCCGCTGTTGGTTCAACTTTATTTCCTTGCACTTTTACCTGACAGCTACCAAAGCTCGAACGAGAAGAAGGGAGTGGTAAGCAACAAGGCATTTGCTCTACTTTATACTTGCTGACGACCTTGGTATGTACAAAAAGGCTAGGTGTAGTTTGCCGAACACATACCTTAAAAAAACAGAGCCCAATCAAAGGTTGGGCTCTGTTTTGAGATCTAAGGTGCCAGCTGATTAACCTTATTAACTGCTAAGATTAACCGCCGCAGCCATCAGAACTTCTGGAGTTGATATAGCGAACATCTTTCGCTCTGTCATAATTGGCAGGATCGAGCGTGTCATGCTTTTTGATGAATTGATAAAGCATATCTGCATCAATAAAGCCGGTATCTCTCGCCTTTTCCTTTAACTTGGGATACTTATTACCGCCCGCAGCGTTATAGCTAGGGAGGGTAAATCGATATTTATCTGTTAGCTTGAAGGGCTTATCACCAACAGTTCTGATATCGACATCTTTAGCTTTACAGTCAACGGTCATCTTGATACCGCTAAAATGGGCAAAGCCTCCAGAGCCTCGAGTCTTAAGCGCAACCCTAGACAAATACTTCTTTAGTTCGGCTCCATTCATCTCGGTTACAGTCACGCTGTTGGAAAAAGGCTGCACCTTAAGCACATCACGATAGCGAATGGGCCCTTTCTTTATGGTGGCTCGAATACCACCTGAGTTTATGATCCCAAAATCTGCGGGGATAGGAAGCTGAGTTTGAGCGTGCGCAATCATCACCCCCAGAGGCGTAGCTTGGTAACGAACAATCTTACGCTTACCAATGAAGTCCGCCTTTGCAACACCAATCTGTTCTCTCAACTTCAGCTGCCCCTTACGCTGATAGGGCCGAAGCAGTTCGAGGGTTTCCTTATCCTTAGGCGTTAGCATATGAGGCGGATAGTAGGAACCAAACTTGGTTTCTGTATTCACTGGTACTAACTCGTAGTTTGCCAAGTGTAGCTTACCACCATAGTATTCAAAATCGGCGCGACCAACGAACTTTCCCCACTCGTAGGCTTGCATGATCCAAGTGCCATTTTGACGATCAGGCCTACAAGGCTCATCTCGACCATAATCTTCTACGTACTCACCAGTGTCCCCTTCCATACACACAGGCAACTGTGAATGTCCGCCAATGATTGCTTGGATCTGGCCAGGCTTTAGGCTTTTGGCAAGAGCAACATCACCGGGCGCGTTACTTCCATGTTTACCATTTTCATAGTGACCCATATGGGTGAGACCAAAAACAAGATCCGGTTGATGCTTCTGCTCAAGCTCTGCCAAAATATTTTTTGCCTCAGCTTGTGCTGAAGTGAATTTTAGATCTTCAACGAATTCTGGATTACCTATCTCAGCGGTATGCTCGGTAGTCAGGCCGACTACGGCTAGCTTCAAGCCTTGAACCTCGAATAGCTTGTAGGGTTCGAAGTAGCGTTGCCATTCACCATCGACTTGGCGATAGATGTTGGCCGATAACCACGGGAACTTTGACCAGCCTCTCTGCTTATCCATCACCGTCGATGGATTATCAAACTCATGGTTACCCACGGCCATGGCGTCATATCCAAGGTGGTTCATGCCGATAAAATCTGGCTCGGCGTCTTGAAGATCAGACTCAGGTACGCCAGTGTTAATATCGCCACCTGAGAGCAGTAACGTTTCCCCACCTTGCTCGGTGACCTCTTTACGAATTTGGTCGAGAATGGTTTTTCGCGCGGCCATACCATACTCACCTCTAGAGCCTTGCCAAAAACGGCCGTGGTGATCATTGGTATGGAGCAAGGTGAAGCGCTTACAGTCATCACCAGCGGCTTGACAGGCGATAGATGCTGTCGTCTTAGGCGCCTCTTCCACCTTTTCCTTACCACAGCCGCTCAATGTTAACGTTAGAGCGATAGCTGATCCGGTAAGAAGTAGGCTAGAAGGACGGAGTGAAGTATTCATAATAATCCTTCAATATTATTCAGATAAGCGTTGTCATTTGCCCTAATAGCTGATTTCTCATTCTGAGAGCAACGCGCACAAGGCGAGATGTAGACAACGTCTGTACAGTTAAAAAAAGCAGCACCCAGAGCGATCCCGGTGCTGCTTTTTATAGGCTTAACTGATGATTAGCCTTGGCGGCGACGCCACCACATTAGCGGTAGCAGCAAAGTAATAAAACCACCTAAACTACCCGCCCCATCAGGCTTAGTCCAACCAGGTTCTTCGGTGTTTTTCACCTCAATGCTAACAGACTGACTGAAGCTTTCTTCGTCAACCGTTGCCGTAAGCTCGAACACAAGCATTTGATCAATATCGACGCTAGGTGAAGTCACATCAAGTGTCAGACCTGAAGCGGTAAACACAGCCGTGTTTCCAGATACCTGCTTCCAGCTATAGCTAGTCCCTTCTGGAGCATCTGTAACCGTCGCTGTGATGGAAGTTTTATCACCTTCAGTCAGCTGCGTGTTGCCTGCAAACGTCACATCTAAAGTTAGAGGCACGTTAGTCACGATCAGGCTAACAGCTTTGGTTGTTTCCAACGTGCCGTCGCTGATGGTCACCGTAAAGTTCAAAGTCTCGTCGGCTTTAATCATTGGCGCAGTCAGAGACAATATAGCCATGTCGCCAACAACCGTCTTCTCTTCATCAACAATCTGCTCCCACTTGTAAGTAAGAGTAACACCTTCGCCAGCGTTGATTGCAGAGGCATCTATGGTGTATGCAGACCCTTCAGTGACACTCTCAGGAGTAACAATATCACCTTCGACTACCAAACCTGGGTTTGGATCGTCACCACAGGTTGCACCATACACTTGCTGCACTAACTCAGGGCGGTCAATGAAGGGGTTACGGTTGCCCTGGTATTTGTATACCTGGTTGTTACGGTTCTGCTCGTAGGTATCAACAGCATCTAACTTGTTCCATGCATACAGAGTACAAAGCGTGCCGATGAGCGGTTCGCTATCCTCGGCAGTAGTCGTTAGCCGATCGACTGCGACTAGATCAGGCATATTCGTTGTAGCGGTATCAGTACCCTGATATCGAGTATCCATATACATGATCATACGAGCGACATCGCCTTTCACCTCATCACGAGGTTCCCAGCAGTCGGTAGCTTTGTCGAGGTAGTTACCAGTACCCATACCGTTGAACATCACCTCTTCACCAGTATCCATACACGCACCAAAGTCATTGTTGCTTCGTGCTGTGTTGATGCCAGGATCTGAAGGACGCAGGTGATGAGCATCGGTGTAGCCCCACTGCGAGTCGCTAGGGAAACCATGGCTCTTGGCCCAAACGTGCTCACGATTCCACTTGCCCGCACCGCTACCACTAGTCTGGTTGTCGTACTTAGAAATAGAAGCACCGGTGTAGATTTCAATAACATTTTTATCGTTATCAGGATCTTGGTCAGCGTGGGTTAGTGTGCTCCAAACCTGCTTATAGGTCAGATACTTGTGATCTTTGGCTATAATGATCGACAGAGCATTCTTAAGCTCATCTGCATGGGCAAAATCACCACTTAATACATCTGAGTAATAGATCTCACCATTGAACGTAGTAGGGTCGGCAACCGGAGTTAGCGTCTCGCAGTTGGTGCAAGGGCCTGTTTCTGGCTCTGGTTCTGGAGGCGTTACTGAACCGTCACAGGCACTCTCACCAGCACAACCAAGGCCGTCCGCAGTGTCTTTAGGTAGAATAAGCCACTGTTCTTTAGAGGTCCCAGGGTATACGTCAGCGGTATTGGTATCACCGACCTTTACAGCTGCTTTACGACGCAGAGTTTTATCTTTAGTAGAAAAGTCACCATCAGTCCATACTAGCTGCTCTCCAACCTTACCAATGCTATCAATAACGGCACCATCTTTGGTAAGCACTAAAGCATCATCACCGCTGAACTTAGCTACAGTGTGAGCAGTTCCGACTTTAAAAGCTTCAGCAGCGCTTGAGTGGTGGAACACTAAGCTTTTACCAACGTCGAGTGAACCAGTAAGATTAACAACAGTGGAATCAGTGATCTCAGTCGCACCATTAAAATAAATGGCTAACTTATATTCGCTGTCATCCAAATTGAGTGTGCTACCACCTACATTAGAAACCTCAATCGCTTTATTATCGCTACCACCTTCCACATACTCAGTAATCAGCAGCACACCAGGCTCTTCGACGAAAGTACAAGCATTGTCACCAATACAGCCAAATCCATCGACCGTATCCTTGGGCTGAGAAGTCCAGTCATTTTCGTCGAAAGTATCTTTAGCCACCATGGAGCTAGCAGTATCGCTACGTCGCAGCGTAACATCTTTACCCCAATCTTTGGGGGTAGGTACCGCGCCAACAATATCAACAACCGTGTCGCCATTGAGCAGTGCAACAGCATCTGTTCCATTCTGCTGAAGCCCACCAACCATAGACGTTACGCTAGCGTCGAGATTCAATACAGCATCTGCATGTCTAACAACTAAGATGCCTTTTGCAGGTATTTCCTGATCTGCAAACGCGACCATTTCTGTCGTAGTATTGGCACCATCTTTGTAACGAACTAGCTTATAGCCATTTAAAGATTGTGCAGCATCACCAGAGTTATAAAGCTCAATAGCTTTATTAAATCCGCCACCTTCAATGTACTCAGTAATCAGTAAATCAGCACTTGCCGTAGTAGAAAATGCGCCCAAAACCATAGCAGTGGCCGCAGCAACTGCATTCATTTTAATTCTCATAATCGTATCTCTTTTTGAATCCTTGATGGGAAGCGCACTGCCCGAAAGCAGGCGCTTCATTGTCGAGAGCAACGCTTATTTGCGAAGACGACGGCGCATAGCTGCCAGCCCGAATAGGGATAACAAGCTGATGAAACCAGTGCTACCAGCACTACCGTCACCACCAGTGTTATCGCTTTCTTCTTCTACAATGTCAGCAATCAAGGAGTCGCGGTTAGATACCTTCGCTAGGAAAGATTGCTCAGACCCAGCTACAAGTTTTCCGTCACGCTGTAGGCTTACGGAAACGTTGTAGATAGCAGATGGCGCACCAAAGACCTCGAAATTTACCAAAGCTGTTGTGTCATTAGAAAGCACCACATTAGGCAGAACCATTTGGCTCAAATCTAAACGCTGTTCATCATCATCAGGACTCATACTGACGGTTGCGACATCGCCAACTTGAGTCGAAATACCCGCAGGGATCTGGTAAGGAACCTTGATTAGCTTTCTTAGTTTTGGCAGGTTCAGAGGTACGTTAGGATCCGTATCACCAGGCTTATAGCTAAGGGTAATCAGTGCAGGATCGTGATCCGACGCGCGATAGATGTCCTCTTTGTAGAACTTATGCGTTCCAGTACCGTCGATGGTACCTTTAAAGCGGTTTTGGTAGTCATACAAACCGGTCTCTGCAGCATTAACATGCCAGTCAGTGGCATCAATCACGCGGTCTTTCAGAGACGGTGAGATCAAGATGTGATCAAGCGAGCCTATTTCGTCACTGAAAGAGTAACTCCAAGGCGTCTCTCCTTTCTCCTTGAGCTTTTCACCGACGATATCTATGTAGCCATAAGTTTTAGTGATGGTGACTGGTGAGCCATCTTCGTTAAACTGAGGCTTAGGTCCAAGGAAAGTGTGGCTAGCGGTAACGATCGTCTTGTTGCGTGGGTTCTCGGTAAGAACTAATACAGGATCTTCTTTACCGTAGGCGTTCAAATCACCAAGGATGATCTTATCGCCAAGAACGTCTTCCATCTCTTCACCTAGGTGCACGGCACCGGCTACGCGGAACTCTGCACAAGACCCTTGGTAGTCCAGATCTGGGGCTGTACGGTTGTTCCAGGTTGTAGCATTGCCAAACTCAACACCTTGCCATTCTTCCCAACAAGTAGAGCCTTTTGACTTAAGGTGATTTACAGCTAGCGTTAAGCGCTTGCCTGTTTGGTTAACAATAAAGGTTACAACCAGGGCGTCACGGTGGTAGTTCTGACCGTTCTCTAGAATTTCCTTATTCTGATCTTTGATCACCTCACCTAAGTCGTTCACTATGGTAGGCGCTTTCTGTTGAGGCATTGGGATAACGCGAGTGCGCTCAATGCTCATCTTGCTTGGGCGATATATGATACCTGTAGCAATGGCGTCAGAACCAATGGCGTCAAGGTTATCCAGCATTTGATTGCCATTGTTGTCAAAACCAACAAATACATAACGGTTTTCGGTGGAGTTAGGACCATTGTAATCCTGGGGTCTCTCATCCACATATTGGATATTGACCTGGTTCACAATCTCAGCAATGGCACTCGCATCGCCAAAACCGTTGTTTTCAATCTCCATCAGGGCCATTACATCGGCATCCTGAGCACGAATAATTTCTACCAGCTTGGTTCGCTGGTTAATGTATTCATCGTAGCTATCTGCGCCTCGGCTCTGACCAAAGTTGTTGTTGTCGCCACCGAAAGGAGAGTTAAAAAAGTTAAACAGGTTCTGACTAGAAATGCGGATAGCAAAATCATCTTCTGCCACAGTGTCTTGCAGATCAGGTGTCTCTGTACGTGGTAAGTTGTGAATAAAGTTATCACTAGTCAACTGGTTGGTTATAGTTAGGCTGTAGTCCTGATCATACTTATCAGTCCCTGGGATCAACTCAGTTTCGTATTGGCTGATCACACCCTGCGCGTTAACGAGACTATCGTCGATACGGATGTAGTTGGTGTGTGGGTCACTGTTAAAACCAGCGTAATAAGGCAACTCGGTGCCATTGGACTTAGTGGCACTTTCAATAACTAAACGATAGTCATTGTTTTGCTCATAAGCTGCTTTAGATTCAGGGCTTCCTGCAACATACAAGTGGTTGGGCTGCAAGTTAGGACGCTTATAAGCTGCCACTATGTTGTTGCGACCGTTAGGAGACGACAGGTAGTTGTAGCTAAAGCTGCGAGTGATACGCATATCCTCTTTGGCTTCATCGCTAGGAGTACTAGGGTCCAGATCTGTAGGCAGATTGACCAGCATACCTTCGTAACGCTCCAACGTCTTATCGAAAGAGCCGTTATCAGAGCTAATTACCTGAATATCGGTAGGCTCAGTTAGGATGTCAGTATCAGTAACGTTCCAGCTAAATGCCGTATCAGCTGACATTTGAGTCTGGCCTTGGTACTCCGCCACTTTACTGCCGATACAAATGGTTTGACCCACTTTGAGATCACCGGCAGCACTAGAGCTAACGAAGATACCATCGGAAGTCTCAGGGTTGTTGTCAGAGGCAAGATTGCGAAGATAGAAACCCTCATTAGGGATAGACACCTTAGCTGAGATGATGCCCTCTACGGCAACTTTTTCAGCTGATTCGGTTTCACCATCAGCAATCAGAGGCGAGGTAAAACCTGTGCCTTGCACTTCACTAGGAGACTTAATTTCATTCATATCCGTTGGACAAGTGAAGATATCCATGATGTCATCAGCATCCGCTGCTGGCAGCTCGGATTTACCTAAATCGTCAGTCCTCATCGGCAAAATGTTTTGCCATTGAGTCGCGTCGAAGGTACCAGATTGAGTGGGATTGTTACCATCAGCATCTTTTTTACGACGCAGAGTTGTGTTCGGAGCCCACTTGCTCGTGTCGTTTTCAGCTCCGACACGATCGATAACAATATCGCCATTTTTTAGGAAAAAACCGTCATCACTGGTCATGAACAGGTTGTTGTACTTATTACTGGCATCATATGTGGAGATAACAACGCTGCCACCTTGAGTCGCAATGGCATTACGAAACTCTTCGGAAGCTCGACTGTTGACAAGCACTAGAGAGGCACCAGGAGCAAGCGTCTGACCTGTCAATAGCGGCTTAGCATCAGCGTTAAGTAACTCGTTGTCGTACTTGCCGCTAGAACGTTGGTATGCAGTAATGTCAGCGGTAAAGGTAAAGGCATCAGAGCCAGTATTAGTGATTTCAACCGAGCCCACATTGGCATCGGAACTTTGGGTCATTTCGGTGATCAGCAGGTCTTCAACGCCAGCGAAGGCGCCCATGCTGATGGTGCTGGCAATGGCCAGCGATAGGAAACTTTTCTTCATAGTAGACTCTATACAATTGGATTCGATACGGACTAAAAGTACATACGCGCGTAGGCGTAGGCTGCTTCAGGGGCTTCGCCAACTCGGCCTTCTACAGACAGCACGATGTCGCGGGCAGGGCGATAGTTGAAACCTAAGCTGGCCCACTGACGCTCTTTTCCGTACTCAGGTGGCAGCTCAGAGTAGTCGTAGTTAGGACTGATCAGATCCCAGCCTTCGTATTCTTCGTGATTTACGGAGCCGATGAATTCCCAATGTTCATTCAGGTCATACTTGGCACTTACCGTTGCCCCCTTGTTGCGGAAGGTCTGATAATCTAGGTGTACGTCACCACTCTTACGTGTAGATAAGTCTTCATCTTCTAGAAAGCCATTGAAACCAATAGAGAACTCTGGCATTAGTTTAAGGCGAACACCCAAACCTATCTGTTGCTGCTCACCATATTTACTGACGCCATTGGAGCCGCCGCGCGTTTCTAAGCCAACCACGACAGATAGCAGATCTGACATCCAGCCTGCATATCCGTTAATGATGTCACCTTGTAGGGCACCACTTTTGTGTTCACCGTCATATGAGTAGGAAGCACCGACAATAAGATGTTCGAACTTGGCTTGGTACTTAACGGTATTCTCTTGGTCACCGGCTTCACCGGTTTCAATGGACTTGTTAAAGGTGAAATCACCGAAGTGGTCGTAATCGTCGAATGCAGTATCGGTCAAGCCGAGCTCGATCCACTGCTGTTCGGTTAATAGGTAGCCTACGTACAACTTGTCGATGGCTAACTCGAACTCACCGTCGCCGCCAAGCCAGTTACGGCGTTGGTAGTCCAGTTCAAGACGATAAGTGAATTGTTCACGTTGACCCGCTACGCCCAAAGTTGCGAAGCTATCATCTACATAGCCCTTGGTATCGTAGAACTCATCGTGGTTATAATCTGCATGAGTATCAAAATGCCCACCTACGCCCACTTCGCCATATAAGCGAACGTGGTCACCTTGACTGTCACCATCTAACATTACAGCGTTCACTGAACCAGCACTAAACATAGTGACGATAGCGATTGCAATTGTTGATTTATTTAACATTGCTGTTACTTCCGATTAGTAATTTGTCAGCCTTTGATTGAAGGCCAAGCTCAAAATTAAAAATGTTTATTCGTAATATCTAAAACTGTTAACTGCTCAGGTAGGTGGAGAATTCGATGGCGAAACCGCCGACAGCTTTATTACATATTTCATATATCAACCCCATCCTTGTAATAATGTTGCTAACTTTCGTTAACTCGTGTCGCGATTGTTGCAGAGTTTTGTAACAAAAAAAAGAAGGGTTAGTCACATTTGGAGTGTATAAGTATTTGTTAAACAAAGAAAAATAGAGTTTCATTGGGCGCGCTTGAGAACAGGGTTGTTGCATGGTGTGCTTTGGTCTCTGCAAATCAGTAACTTAGGTGAGAACAGGGTGTGGTGTTTTTTTGTGTGAAATGAGGTGAAAATTAATGAGACTTTTTTATGAAAAACTAAATTTTAATTATTAACCTGCTACTACAGAGGGATGCAGGTTTCGGAGTAATCCGATCTCCGATTCAGGGATAAAACGGTTATCAAGGGACCATCACCAAACGTCCACAGTGGGAGGAATACTACACTCGCTGGCTTAAGAAGCAGTATGCGCCAGAGCGAAAAGCTCTTCATCGATTACTGCGGCCCAACAGCTCCCATTGTTAATTCAGATACGGATGAAGTGAGAACAGTGCCGATCATCCTAGTGACACTAGGGGGCTAATTTCACCTATGTAGATCCCAGCAGAAGCCAGCGGCTTGAATGCTAATTGCAGGCTCACGTTAATGTCTTCGAGTTCTTTTGCCTATAGTTTCACCTTATCCGGGATAGTACGAATATGCTGTCCGGATTTATGCGCTTAACTTATTTATTTTGCATTAGAGGGAGTTCCAAACTTAAAAAATCCAGCAGGGGTAACTGTTACATCGCGAAAGAATGGGATTGTGGTGTTGAAAGCCCAAGGGTTTATTACACAGTGAGTGTTTCAGTTTGAAACAACTTACTTTTTGGCACAAAAATCACATGTAACCCCCTGCTTCATTATTACTTAACCTAGCAAAAGCATTCGGTTTTTTGAACTACACTGTTATTACTCTAATTAATTAATCGAGCGCAAAGTTATGAGTGATACTTGTAACAACATCATGGCCTTAATTCGCTTGAAGTGGATGGTATTGGGGCTAGCGGTTGGTGTGATGTTATCTACTGTTCTGACGGCCTCAGCTCTTGCCTCTTCTCTTATTTATGATCAGCTTAACCCTGCCAAAAGCACTGCTCTGCTTTCTAATCAAGACGCTAGTCAACTCTCCGTTCAACTCTCTAATCAAGACGCCGCACAACAGATGATTCAAAAAGCGATGGAGAATTGGCGTGGGCTGACATCTTCGAGTGAATTAACCATGGTGATCCATCGGCCTGACTGGCAGCGCTCGATGACGGTACAAGCCTGGACAGAGGGTGATAAACAATCTTTAGTTCGGGTCATTGAGCCTAAAGTTGATGCGGGCAATGCTTTTCTTATCAATGATAAACAGATGTGGAGTTACTCGCCCAAAATTAATCGAGTTATCAAGGTTCCATCATCCATGATGAATCAAAGCTGGATGGGCAGTGATTTTTCAAACAAAGATGTCAGTCGCACCACTGAGCTACTCGATGATTATTCCCATCAGTTATTGCAGACAGAAGAGGTTGATGGGCATCAAGTGTACACCATTGAATCGATCCCTCATGAATCCGCTCCTGTGGTGTGGGGCAAGCAGGTGACTCGACTCCGTGATGACTGGGTGATGCTGCGTCAAGAGTATTGGGACCAAGACAATCAATTGGTTAAGGCTATGGATTGTGGCGATATAAAGCCTGTTGGCGCGAGACATGTCGCGATGCGTTGTCGTATGGCGCAGGTTGAAAAAAGCGGTGAGTGGACTGAAATACGCAACAAAAATGTTCAGTTTGATATTACGTTACCCGGCTATATGTTCACCCTGTCTAACTTAAGAAATCCACGTTGATGAGTACGCAAATTTTGTTGGCTTGGCGAAGCCTGTGGCAGCATAAACGTCGTACATGGCTCACCATTGGTGCGATGATTTTTTGTAATACCTTGCTGGTATTGATGATCACCATACAGGCTGGTACTTATCCGATGATGATTGAAAATACTTTGCGTATTTTTTCGAGCCAATTGCAGATTAATCAGCAGGGATACCTTGATAGTCCAGAACTGCGTAAACGTATTATTGATAGCAATGAGTTGATTACAAAAATTGAGCAGCAGTTCCCTGCGCTCGACGTTATCCCACGTAGTCACGGTTTTTTGTTGGCGGCCAGTGATCAGCGTAGTGTTGGCATGTTAGTTAATGGCGTGATGCCGGATAAGGAGCGCTTAGCTTCGATTATTCCTCAGCAAATTATTAGTGGCCATTACCTTATGGCCACAGATCAGCGGCAAATCGTATTGGGTGAGCGTCTGGCCAAAAACTTACAGGTCAAAGTCGGTGATGAATTAACGGTTATGGGCTCTACCATGGAGGGCGGATTTGCCGCGGATGTGTTGGCAGTCGTCGGTGTTTTTAAAACCGGGATTAATGAGGTAGACCGCAGTAGCGCACAAATCTCAATGGCCACTTTTCAACGAATATTTGCCATGCCTAATCAAGTGTCGATTGTGAGTATCAACGCTCCCTCTATGTCAAAGGTGAGCTTGTACCAAGAACAATTGCAAAGCTTGTTGGCGACTCTGGTACACACGGAGGCTAAGTTAACCGTTCATAACTGGCAGCAGCTTAACCCCGGTATAAAGCAAGGGATTGAGGCGGACTTATCGAGCGCTATCATCATGTATGCCGTGTTGGTGTTATTGGTGATACTAGGGGTGATGAATACTCAGCTCATGGCGGTATTAGAGCGTACAAAAGAGTTTGGCATCATGCTAGCGATAGGCTCAAAACCGAGCAGGCTATTTACCCAAGTGATTATTGAAACATTGATGATGGGGATGATAGGAATGTTACTCGGTGCGCTGCTTGGCGGGCTGATTGCGGCATACTTTAGTCTGGTCGGTATAACCCTTCCGGGCATGGGAGATATTGGGGCGCAATTTGGCATTGGGGATCGTATTTATCCGTTGTTATCGCCGCTTTCGGTGCTGGCAGGGCCCGTCGTTGTGTGTATTGGTTCTGTGCTGGTTGCTATATATCCGGCGTTTAAAACCCTAGGGCTGGAACCCATTAGTGCGATGCAGAGTAAATAACATGGTTAATTCTGTTCTATTTGTCTTGGCGTGGCGCAACCTTTGGCGCAATGGCAGGCGTACCCTTATTTTGCTGTTGGCGATTAGCTTTGGTGTGTGGTCGATGATAGTGGTTTCGGCTTTTTTGCGTGGCATGGTTGATGGCATGAACCAGACGTCATTAAATAACCTGCCCGGCGAAATTCAAATTCACCAAGTCGATTTTCTTAATGATCAAAATGTCATTAATCATATTGTTGAACCCTCAGGAGCGTTATTAAATCAGCTCAATCAACAATGGATTAGCCAATGGGCTGCTAGAGTACGCTCCCCTGTGATTATTGCCAGTGAACGGGTCACCTTGGGCTCTGAGGTGATTGCGTTTGAACCGCAGCAAGAGCTTTTTACCGTTAATGAACTTGATTTAGTGGCGGGAAGAATGCTTAAAGATGGCGAGGATAACGGCATTGTCATCGGTGAGAAAATGGCTGTGCGGCTTAAAACCGAGCTTAATAAGCGGGTGGTGATTACCTTACAAGATATTGATAATGACATTGCAGAGTCGGGAGTACGCATTGTTGGGATCTACAGTAAACCGACAGAGCAAGAAGAGCTTGCCACTATCTATGCTGGCAAGGGCTTTATGCAGAACTTGCTAAATATGCCTGATAAAGTCACCGAAATCGCAGTTTTTACCGATGGTAAACAGCCTTTACAGCAAGTGGCCGAGCGTCTTAAAGGCGTGGTCGATAACCAGTATGAAGTTGAAACTTGGCGTGAACTTAACGGTTACCTTGCAGCAATATCCGATTTGATGAATAGCTATATCCTTATTTTTATTGTCATCGTATTTACTGTGTTGGGTTTTGGCTTAGCCAACACCTTGTTGATGTCGATATTTGAACGTCAGCAAGAGATAGGCTTAATTATGGCGTTAGGATTACAGTCCAAGGCTGTGATTTATATGATTGTAATAGAGGCGCTGCTGTTGTTGATTATAGGTTTAGTGATTGGAGATACATTAGCACTGGCCACGACCCGTGCGTTGTCAGCGGGGATCGACCTATCTTCTATCGCCGATGGATTGGCGATGGCAGGTATGGATACGACGTTATATCCGGTGATTTATCGCCAAGATGTTATTGCGGCTAATATTATTGTCATTGTGCTTGGGATCATCACCAGTTTGTGGCCTGCAATTAAAGCGGCCAATGCGAATCCTATTGAATCGATTAATACCGCTGCTTAGTGATAGTGAATGGGGCAATAAGAAGGTAATCCATGAGTAATATCGTTTGTAAGGATCTGGTCAAAACATTCCAGCAGGGTGATCAAACAATCTATGGGTTAAATCATGTTTCGTTAACGATTCAACAAGGTGAGATGACGGTGTTGTCTGGCCCGTCCGGTTCTGGAAAAACCACTTTGCTCAATGCCATTGGTGGTCTTGATGAGCCCAATAGCGGGACGATTTATGTGGGTGATGTCGAGATTACCGGATTGACAAAGGCGGAGCGTGCGGATGTACGTTTGCAGCGGATTGGCTTTGTTTTTCAGGCTTATAACCTTATTCCTGTGTTAACCGTACAGGAAAACGTAGAATTTGTTATGCAGTTACAAGGTGTCGCAGCAAGAGATCGCAAACTGCGCAGTCAGGACATTCTTGAAGAGGTGGGCTTAACGGGGCTTGAGAGTCGCCGGCCTGCGCAACTTTCTGGTGGTCAGCAGCAAAGGGTGGCAGTCGCGCGCGCAATTGCCTCCAAGCCTGTATTGATCTTAGCTGACGAGCCAACGGCTAATTTGGATACTAAAACATCGGCGCAGCTATTGGAGTTATTCACCCAACTGAATCAGCAGCACGGGATTACTTTTTTGATAGCCACCCATGATGCGCAGGTATTTGATTATTGCCGACGTCATATCCATATGGTTGATGGCCAAATTGTCACCGACTCAGCCAGTTGAGCAGAGCTTATGGCGAACATAGATGACAGCAGGCGGATATTTAACATCGTTTTTTGGCAAAAGCTCACTGCTGTTATCTTTCTTGTGGGGCTTGGCGATTGCTTGCTTCCTCTGGCCGCTGCAGAAATTGAACATCATGGGCACCTTAAGTATGAGCTAGACGGCTATGCTTTTACTCACAAAAGTGTTTATCAGCAACTCTATGGCCAGACTCAGGTCAATCAAACCGCGCAGTTTCGTTATCACCTTGGCAGCAAATGGCAATCTGGCTGGTTAGTCGAAGCCGATTATCAGTTGCTTGCCGGCTATGGAGAGCGCCGCTACCAAACTTCCACATGGGTGAATAACTATCTCAGTCTTAGTTCGATTATTAATGATGATCAACGACTCTTCAATCTCACCGCTCCCCTCGCTGAGCATCGCGATTTTGCGATGGTTCAACGTTTAGATAGGGCCTTGGTGGGTTATCAAACCAATAACAATGTGGTTAAGTTTGGCCGTCAGGCGATTACCTGGGGTAATGGTCAGTTTTTTAATCCTATGGATTTTGTAAACCTATTCGACCCGACCGCACTTGATAAGGAGTATAAAACTGGCGATGACATCTTGTATGGCCAGCATTTGCTGCAAGATGGCAGCGACTTGCAGGCGGCCTATGTGATTCGTCGAAATAATCGTTCTGAGGTCACTTTTGATGTCGCGACTGCCGCCGTTAAATATCACGGCTTTATTAATTA
The DNA here is from genome assembly GCF_052977265.1 of Shewanella sp. 0m-8. Classification (NCBI taxonomy): domain Bacteria; kingdom Pseudomonadati; phylum Pseudomonadota; class Gammaproteobacteria; order Alteromonadales; family Shewanellaceae; genus Shewanella; species Shewanella sp. 0m-8. Next base: position 140,960 of record NZ_JBRIMB010000005.1, read on the forward strand.
TGTTCATGAGTATGACCTTTTGTTAGCCGAACACTATGAGGATACCGTTGCGGCTTTCGCTAGCGCCATCAGCTTAGGGGGGGCGATTTGGGCAACGGATATTGTTGCCACCTGGGGCGATGAGAGTTATCTCTCTTTAGTCAGTAATGTGAGTTATTCCTGGGTTGGATTTGATAACAATATGACTGGAACCGTAGAGTATTTCTACAATGGTCTTGGCATTAGTGATGGAGATTACAGCCCAGAGTCACTTAGGTTGCATCCTGAGCTGGTGGCCAGAGTTCAGCGGGGTGAACTGTATAATTTGGCGCAAGATTACCTTGCGAGCCGGCTTTATATCGAGATGAGTCCCCTTTGGTCTGTATCGCAAAACCTGTTTTATAATATGTCAGACAACTCAGCTTTATATCAGTTACTGAGTCAACATAGTGTCAGCGATGATGTGCGTTTTACCTCGGCGCTTTCTTTGCCTATCGGCGCTAATGGTACTGAGTATGGTGGGCTTAAATTAGCGACTGGTCAGTATTTTAGCTTCGAGTTATCCCTTTACGCGCAGCTTGCTTGGTATTTTTAAAGCCGACGTTCGGCCTTAAGCTAACGATAAGTTAAATCGTATGTTATTCGGTCTTTGGTGTGTTCTGTGGTTAAACCAGAGTGAATACAATTTAATGCTTAATTATTAGTCTGTTATGCGGGATTATTGCTGTAAGTCATTGTTCTATAAATATACAGCTTTGATTCGTCGCTGGGATAAGAGAATAGCGCAAACTATTTAAATATCTGGTATTCTAGCGGCTTATTAGAAGCGACTAACATTGCATATAAATATGTCCAAACAAGACTCTCTTTGGTTCAAATCTTTACGCTGGTTGCAGCGTAAACTCGTTCACACTGTCGTGGTGCCTCACGATCCATTTGACGATCTCAATCTCGATCCGAGCAAGCCCCTAGCCTATGTAATGAAAACTGAATCTGTCAGTGACATTGCAGCGCTTAGCGAAATGACGGCTAAACTCGGCTTACCAAGCCCTTATGAGGACTTGGAGGTCAATGGTATCCGATCGCCTAGAGTTGTTTGTCTAGAAGGAGGCAAGCCTCTTTTTGGTCAGCGTGAAGGCGGAGAGCAGTACATTGATAGCTTCAAAAGGTTACTCAGCGTTCATAAGCAGAACCGCGAGTTAGACATTCAATTAGTGCCAGTCAGTCTTTATTGGGGACGTACTCCAGGTAAAGAAGACGACACTATGCGCGCTGCGGTTCTTGAGCGTCAAAACCCGACCTGGTTACGCAAGTGCCTAATGATTTTATTTTTAGGCCGTCATAACTTTGTACAGTTTTCTAATGCCGTTTCATTACGTTATATGGCGGATGAGCACGGCACTGATAAACGTATTGCCCAAAAACTTGCTCGTGTCGCGCGAGCGCACTTCGAGCGTCAGCGTAAAGTGATGACGGGCCCTCAGCTGCCTAAGCGTCAGGCGCTATTCCACGCTTTACTTAAATCCGATTCGATTACTAAAGCGATTAAAGAGGAAGCGGCAAGTAAGAAAATCTCTGAAGCAGAAGCACGCGCTAAGGCGATGGAGTATCTAGATGAAGTGGCTGCAGATTACTCCGATAGCTTAGTGCGTATTGCCGAGCGATTCTTAACCTGGCTGTGGAACAAGCTTTATAAAGGCATCAATATTAAGGGTGCTGAGCAGGTCAGGCAGTTGCATCACGATGGTCATGAAATTGTTTATGTGCCGTGTCATCGTAGTCATATGGACTACTTACTGCTGTCTTATATCCTTTATTATCAAGGTATGGTACCGCCGCATATTGCTGCCGGTATTAACCTTAACTTCTGGCCTGCAGGCCCTGCATTTCGCCGTGGCGGTGCCTTCTTTATTCGTCGTAGTTTCGGTGGTAATAAGCTCTACACTGCCGTGTTCCGTGAATATCTAGATCAGTTATTTGCTAAGGGTTACTCGGTAGAATATTTCACTGAAGGGGGTCGCTCGCGTACCGGTCGCTTGCTTGCACCTAAGACGGGCATGATCGCGATGACACTTAACAGTGTGCTGCGCGGTGTTGAGCGCCCTGTGACGCTAGTGCCTGTATACCTTGGCTATGACCATGTAATGGAAGTGGCGACTTATCACAAAGAATTGAGTGGTAAAAAGAAAAAGAAAGAATCCGTTTGGCAGATTTTTGGTGCTATTCGTAAGTTAGGTAATTTTGGTCAAGGTTATGTGAATTTCGGTAAGCCAATTACCTTACATAACTTCTTGAATGAACAGGCGCCTAGCTGGCGCGATGATATTGCAAAAGATCCCGATCAAAAGCCAACCTGGTTAACGCCTGTGGTGAATACTTTGGCAAATCAGGTAATGACCAATATTAACGATGCTGCAGCGGTGAGCTCAGTGACGTTAACCAGTATGGTGTTGCTCGCTTCTGAACAAAATGCCTTAGAGCGAACTCAGTTAGAGAAGCAGTTAGACTTGTATTTAACCTTGCTAAAAGAGCGACCATATACTGAATATACTTCAGTGCCTCAAGGGACTGGTAATGACTTGGTGTCTCAAGGTTTAGAGCTTAAAAAGCTGCAGATTGAAAGCGATCCGCTAGGCGATATCATTTCAATCGATCAAAGCATTGCGATTACCATGACTTACTATCGCAACAACATCATTCACCTTATGGTTGTCCCTTCTTTAATCGCTGCCTGTTTGCTGCGTAAAGAGAGCTGTCGTCGTGAAGATGTCATCAGTATCGTTAATGACTTCTATCCACTGCTTGAAGCTGAGCTGTTTATGGGGATTACAGATCCTACTCAGTACGCTAACCAGATCCTCGATATCTTCGTGGCTCAAGGCTTGGTTGTTGAAACGGAGAGTTTTGCTGTTGTGGATAGCAGTATCAACCAGTTGCTACTCTTGTCAGGCACTGTCAGTGAAACCATGCAACGTTATGCAATTTTGTTTAACTTACTTGAAGTTAAGCCGAATATGGAGCGTTCAGAGCTTGAGAAAGACAGTCACCGCTTGGCACAAAGATTAGGCGCACTTCACGGTATTACTGCACCAGAATTTTATGATAAGAAGTTATACGCTACGCTGAGCGTCAAATTAAAAGAGCTAGGGTACCTAGCTGATAGCGAAGGGTGTAGTGATATCAAACGTATAAAAGAGACGGCTAACTTGTTGTTACGTTCATCTGTACGACAAACTATCGTAGATAGTGTGCATGCGGAGCAGATTGCTTAATGGCAAATCATATGAATGCAGCTAAAAATAAGGCTGCAGGTAAGTCGCTGCTAGGTGGAGCCATGATCATTGCTGGCACCACGGTTGGCGCTGGTATGTTCTCGTTACCAGTTGTTGGCGCGGGCATGTGGTTTGGTTATTCGATGCTGATGCTAGTCGGGATCTGGTTTTGCATGCTGGTGTCGGGCTTGATGTTGCTCGAAACTAACCTGCACTTTGAACCCGGAGCGAGTTTCGATACGTTAACTAAAACCACCTTAGGCCAGTTTTGGCGTATCGTTAACGGCCTGTCGATAGCATTTGTCCTCTATATTTTGACTTATGCTTATATCAGCGGTGGCGGTTCCATTGTGAACCATAGCCTTGCAGGGCTCGGCATTAATTTGCCGCAAAGTGTTGCAGGTTTAGTGTTTGCCGCAGTATTGGCAAGCATCGTGATTATCAGTACCAAAGCGGTCGATAGGATCACCACTGTGATGCTGGGCGGGATGATTATTACCTTCTTCCTTGCGGTAGGTAATCTGCTGATCGATATCGATACCACAAAGCTGTTTATGCCTGATGGCGAGCAAAGTTACGCGCCGTATCTACTCGCTGCGCTGCCTTTTGGACTAGCGAGTTTTGGTTATCACGGTAACGTACCCAGTCTAGTTAAGTATTACGGTAAAGAGCCAAAAACAATTATCAAGGCACTGTTTATTGGTACCTTTATTGCGCTTGTTATTTATAGTTGCTGGTTAATGGCGACCATGGGTAATATCCCGCGTAGCCAATTTATCGACATTATCGCTCAGGGCGGCAATATGGGCGTGCTGGTTGGTGCCTTATCTGAAGTGATGGCCAGTAGTTGGTTAAACACCATGTTGAGCCTATTTGCTAATTTGGCCGTTGCGTCATCTTTCTTAGGGGTAACCTTAGGTTTATTTGATTACTTAGCCGATCTTTTTGGCTTTGATGAGTCACGTAGTGGGCGCTTAAAAACTGCGGCGATAACCTTTATTCCACCAACAATCATGGGTATTTTATTCCCGAACGGTTTCTTGGTTGCGATTGGTTTTGCAGCGCTGGCAGCCACTATTTGGGCGGCGATAGTGCCGGCTATGATGGCCTATAAGTCACGTAAGATGTTTGCGGGCAGTGACAGCTTTACCGTCCCTGGCGGTACACCTTTAATCATACTGGTGATTATATTTGGTTTGGTGACAGGTGCTTGTCACTTACTGGCTATGGCTGGAGTGTTACCCGTTTACGGCTAGATTTATTGCTATTGAATCGACCTATATCAAAGGCCTCTATTACAGAGGCTTTTTGCTTTTTAGCTTTTCTTCTTGAGATTTAGCTTATGCAGATACTGGGTAGGTGTTTGACGGCGAAAACGAGCGAATGACCGGCTAAAACTATGGGTGTTGGCATAACCGAGTCGGCTCGCTATCTCAGCAATATCCATGCCTTCCAGCATATATTTTATCGCCTGATTACACAGAATATAGCCAGATAGATAGGTAAAAGTGAAGCCGAGTTTTTGCAATCGTCTTTGCATTTGTTGGCGCGAAATATTGAAAAGGTTGGCCACCGTATCCACGCTGGGTAAGCCATAATAACGTGAATAATTGACCATCTCGTAGAGAACCTTAGGCGTGTCTGTAGGCTGAGGCATATTTAAATAGTTTTCTAGCTGATACAGCGGAATCGACGCCGTAGGAGGTTCAGGTATATAGCTGTAGTCGTCGGTAGACATTAACAGCTGATCAATGCCTAGCCAGATCTCAGTTTGTGGCGCGTTCCAAGTGACAGGGCAACCAAATAGCGCCTCAATCTCAGCATGTTGAATTGGAGAGCCACTCAGGCGCACTTTACGTGGGCTATAATTATCGCCAACATAGTTTTTGATGGCGTTAAACAGGGTCAAAGCCACTCGTAGAGAGTCGTGAGATCGGGCTTTACCTTTGACAAAAGGATTGCAGTAACACCACTTTAAAATTTTCCCCGACTGCTGAGCGTAATAGCTCGCACCAGACTGAAAGCAACAAACTCCATGGTTGATACGCCGAAATGAGATCGCAAGATCGGGGGCGCTTAAAAACCAATTCCCGGGAACTTCTAACCCTTCTAAAGTCAGGTGTTGCTGAATTTTCATCATAAAACTCGCTTCAGCAGTCAGGCTCTCTATTTGTTCAAACCACTTCGACACTTGCGTAAAAGGGATCAGCGTCATTCTGTCTTGAAGCAGCAGCGCCGGGATCCCTAAATCGGCTGGCGTCACGCCATAATGAGCCTCAACGCCCTTTAACACCGAAGCGATATAGCAAGAGCGGATAAAGGCCGTATTAAGCAACATAGTGAATACCCAAGGAGACCAATGACCTAATTGAATCATAAAGTGACGTAAAATGATATATAAGTGTACTTCATCTTGTGGTGAGGCAAAGAAAAGGCAAACTACGCAGCCAAAACACTTTTTGAGGTTTTTTTATGAGCTTGTTCAGCATGCCATTCGTTGATTCAGGAGTTGATACCGCGCTGCATAGTGTTGCTGCAGTGGTCATGGTGCTTACGGTAGCGGCTGCTGCATTTGGATTTTGGAAAATTCATGACATGCCAATTAATAAAGCGCATAAGGAGCAACATCACCAAATAGGATTGATTACCGCGCTTACCTGGATAGGTTTTATTTGGCATTGGGTATGGGTTATTGCGGTCATCATCGCTTTTGTCGACGGTGAAAAAGCGCTGCGCCGAATTAGAGATGTGTGGCGCGAGAAAGAATCGGCGACAGAGCAGGTTGATATGACTGCCAAAGAGGAGCAAACGAATGCTTGAGGGATTAGCGGTATGGGCACTGTTTATTTATCTACTGCGCCTAGTCGGTATGCCATGGAACACCTACAGTAAGGCTTTTGCCTATTTAGGAGGGACGGGCTGGCTGATGTTTGTATGGGTGGGGTTACTCAATTATACCCCGATGGATCTCTCGGGTGGTTCTTTGGTGCAATCGCCCCATATTCAGTTGCGCCCAGCCAACTCGCAGATAAGAGGCAACGTTGACAATATCTATGTGCAGCCTAATCAGCAGGTAAAAGAGGGTCAGCTGGTCTATGACTTAGATGCTGAGCCGTACCAAATTGGGTTAAATATGGCGTTAGTCGCGAAAGAAAGCGCAAACGTAGGGCTTTCGCTGGCGAAAGAAGATGTCAAATTGGCATTAAAGCAACACGAGGTCGCCATTGCCGATGTCAGCATCACTAAAAATCAGCTTAAGGCAGCCACTAAAGATTTAGCGTGGAAGCAAAAAACTTTAGCGCGCTATATTGAGCAGAACCGAGTCGTACCAGATACAGTCACTAAGAGTTTGCTGGATGAGCAACAAACAGCGGTCGATCTGGCTCAGGCACAGGTAAATACTTACGCAACCCAAATTGAAAAGGCGCAGATGGCAGAGCATACAGCGCTGCTAAATATCGAAAAATCTCGTCTAGCAGTGCTGAGCCGTCAGTCAGATCTAGATAGTGAAAGTGAACGTGTCGCTCAGGCGCAGTGGAATCTAGATAACACTAAGATCTACGCTCCAGCCGATGGCTACGTGACTAACTTTATTATGCGTGAGGGCCAGTACATTGGTGTCGCACCACGTATGCAGATGTACACTAATGAAAAGTATGTGTTGATGCGGGTAAATCATCAGGCTATTCGTAATGTTAAAGTTGGTCAGCTCGCTGAGTTTGCTTCAGCGGTTTACCCAGGCAAGATATTTAGCGCCGAAGTCGAGGGCATTGTAGAGGCGACAGGGGAAGCCCAAGGTCGTTTGGTTGCTTTAGATGACAATGTTAGGCAAACCACAGGGCAAAACCTAAATAATAAGCATCACTTTGTCAGACTCAAACTGACCGAAACAGGAGATTACGATATCCCCGTTGGTTCGGTGGGCTTGGCGTGGATCTCTGGTACGAAACCGATAGAGTTCTTAGCCTTTTTAGATGTTATCCGCGGTATCGTGATAAGAATGAAGTCACAAATCTACTACTTCTACTCTATTTAACTTGCATATCAATTCGGTTTAACCCCAAGTCATCGGCTTGGGGTTATGCTGATATCTAAAATATATGGTTAAGCAAAGTTTAAGCAAATACCTGATTACGACCATTATTTTTCGCTTTATAAAGTGCAGTATCAGCTTGCTTTAAGGTGAGCTCAAATGAGGTGTCGCCACACTGCTGGGCAACCCCAATAGAGACGGTTATATTCACTACAGGATGTTGATTGTTATTGGTTTCCCTATCTGATTTTGTCTTGGTCTTACGTTTATGATTCCGCAGTACAATATTGTAGTGACTGATTTTTTGCTTGATAGCTTCTAAATGAGGCAATACGAGTTCGATATCTTTATTGGCAAAAACAATGGTGAACTCCTCTCCGCCATAGCGAAAGACTTTACCGCCTCCTTTTACCTGGCTCAGTTTCATTGCGACCAAGCGCAATACTTGATCACCGACATCATGGCCATAGGTGTCATTAAATTTTTTAAAGTGATCAATATCGACCATGGCGAGGCTGTAATGTTTACTCAGTGATGCCGCCATCGTATTAAGTGCTCGACGGGAGCCCACCCCGGTTAACTCATCCCGATAAACCAAATCATAACTCCTAACCAGGAGGGAGATTAAGTATGTGATGGCCAATATGGATAGCAGGATGGACAGAGGGAGTTCATTGGGTAAGTAGAAGTGAAACAACCAGATAAATAGCGTGACCATAATGGCCGAATCGACGCCAGTCGCACGCCAAACGGTGAAAACAGAAAGCACTAGGCATGCGATCCCGATGGGGAGATAGGCAGACATAAGTATGTTAACCAGTGGCTTAGTACTGAAAGAGCCTAGAGAAGTGATAATCGCACTCCATGCCAGGGTTAAAATAAAACATAGTCCAACCCCAAGAACTACTTTAAAAAAATCTAATGAAAATAGTGGTTTGTCCTTAATTATAGCGAAAAACGTAATAATTAAAGTACCAACAAGGAGGGTTTGTTGTCGATTAAGCAGCGCAAGTTCGGGGCTCCATGAGGCGTTTGACTCAATAGAGTAGTAAATCAATAGCAGTAAAGACAGATAGCTGAGACGGCAACAATTAAACTGCAGTGCTAGCAGCGCAGAAATACACAGCAAATAATAGGGCAGTTCGTTGGCTCTGGGTAACCACTCTTGCCATACGAAGGCTAATTGCTGTGTGACCACTATATAGAGAAAAGTGATGACAATTGGGACGAGGAGATAGCGCAAGCTCCGCTCTAATACTAGCACTGCCAATCCTCCATGATAATGACGGGATCTAGATTATAGTTGATCCATTAAAACTTGAGTTTCATTCCCCTATGTAATGTCGTCGTTACTCGCTAATTAGTGCCGTTAGTTGGACAGCCTGGCAAAATCGGTCTTAACTCAAAGGATTGAGCTAAGAAGGACAAAAGTGATGAACGTTGACCAGTATTTTCAAGGGCAGCCCTGTTGGGTTGAGTTAGCCTCTTTGGATATCAATAGCAGCAAGTCGTTTTATAGCGGTCTATTTGGCTGGGAAATTATCGATATGCCCATTCCACAAGGTACTTATAGCATGTTGGCAATCGATGGCGATGATATTGGCGCCATGTACCAGTTGCCCGAAGAGATGATTGCTAACGGTGATACAACACAATGGACTGTGTACTTTGCGGTTGAAAATCTCGACTCTACCCTCGTTGATGTTGCTGGGGCGGGTGGCACCTTGATTATTGGTCCCCATGATGTGGGCGAAGCCGGGCGTATGGCAATCATTCAAGATCCAGAAGGTGCAAGGTTTGCTATTTGGCAAGCTAAAAATCATATCGGCGCCAAGCGAGCGGCAGAGCCTAATACCTTGTGCTGGGTCGAGCTTGCTTGTCGCGATCCTGAGCTAGCTAAAAAGTTTTATCCGCATATTTTTGGCTGGGGTTCCAGAACGGCAAATATGGAAGGCATGGACTATACCGAGTGGCAAGTCGGCGCCCAAGATGTGGGCGGCATGATGGCGATGACAGCACAGTGGGGGGATATGCCCGCCCATTGGATGTTGTACTTCACCGTTGATAGCTGTGATGACAAAGCCGCCAAAGTCGAGCAACTCGGCGGTAAAGTCTGCGTGGCACCAACCGATATTGCTAATGTGGGTCGTTTTGCTGTGATTAACGATCCAAGCGGTGGTTTTTTTTCGATTATTGAACTGCGAATGGGAAATTAGCATTAATAACTAAAATAACTAACAGCAATCAGCAGCAACTAAAAGTAACAGGGTAGCAATTTGCTACCCTGTTTATGTATGGCTCCCTAACTCTTTAACTTATTCGTTAGTTTGGTCTTTAGCTAAAGAGCGGCCGTACACCAGTAAGTAGATCGCAGGGATAACAAACAGCGACAGCAAGGGGGCGGTAACCATACCGCCAACCATAGGCGCGGCAATTTTTTGCATCACTTCATTCCCCGTACCACTGCCCCACATGATGGGCAGCAATCCAAAGAAGATTGTGGCTACTGTCATCGCTTTAGGGCGAATACGCATGACCGCACCATGAATAAGCGCCTCGCATAAGTCACTGCGCTTATTGTATTGCCCAGCCTCTTTACGATCCTTGATGCTGTTATTTAAATACACCTGCATCACCACGCCAAACTCGGCAGCAACACCAGCAAGCGCGATCATTCCCACCGATACAGCGACAGAGAAGTTAAAGTTCAAAAAGTACAATAACCACGCACTACCTACGAGTGAGAACGGAAGGCTTAACATGATCACCGAAGCTTGAGTAAATGAGCTAAAGGTCATCATCAATAACATAAATATGACCGCTAACATCAGCGGCACCACGAGTTGCATCTTGGCTTCAACGCGTTGCATATATTCATATTGGCCAGCAAAGCTATAGCTATAACGCGGTGGTAAGCTTATCTGCTCATCCAGTGCGGCCCTTGCTGTTGTTATGTATTCGCCGATAGAGATATCTTTCAAATCGACAAATACCCAGCTAATTAAGCGGCCGTTTTCACTGGCAAGCATAGGCGCACCGTCGCTAATGGTGATACTAGCAAGGTTGCCCAGTGGTAAGTACTTACCTGTTTTGGTTAATACAGGCAGGTCTTCGAGCTTTTCAATGCTATCGCGTAGCTCCCTTGGATAGCGGATATTGATAGGGTAGCGCTCTTGGCCTTGAATCGATTGACCGACTTGCATACCGCCAATGGCCATCTGCACTACGTCTTGAATGTCTTTTAAGGTCATTCCGTAACGCGCTGCATTTTTTAGATCGGGCTCTATATCAATATAACGACCACCACTGGTGCGCTGAGCAAATGCCGATGCAGTGCCAGGCAATTGACTGACTACCGCTTCAATCTCAGTACCAATGCGCTGCAGCTCATCGATATCTGCGCCAGATATCTTTATGCCCACAGGCGTTCGCACACCGGTTGAAAGCATATCGATACGGGTCTTGATTGGCTGTACCCAGGCATTGGTCATTCCCGGCACTTTCACCGTTTTTTGGAGTTCAGCAATGATCCCTTCAAGGGTCATACCATCACGCCAAGTATCACGAGGATTAAGCATGATGGTGGTTTCAAGCATGGTTAAAGGGGCTGGATCCGTTGCTGTCATGGCGCGTCCCACTTTACCAAATACTCGCTTCACTTCGGGTACGGTCTTAATCAGTCTATCGGTTTGCTGCAAGATCTCTGCTGCCTTACCAGCACTGACACTGGGTAGGGTTGTTGGCATGTAGAGCAAATCACCCTCTTCAAGCTCTGGCATAAACTCACTGCCCATTTTACTCATCGGATAGGCAGCGCTTGCTAAGGCGAGCATCGCTAGCAAAATGGTGACTTTAGGAAAGCGTAACACCAAGCGTAACGCGGGCTCATAAATCGCAATGAGGAATCGACTGATCGGGTTTTTACGTTCATCGGGAATTTTTCCGCGAACGAAATAGCCCATCAATACCGGAATTAAGGTAATCGCCAATATCGCACTCGCAGCCATAGCAAACGTCTTAGTAAAGGCTAGCGGGTGGAATAAGCGACCTTCTTGCGCTTCCAGGGCAAATACCGGAACAAAGCTTAAGGTAATGATCAGTAGACTAAAAAACAGTGCCGGGCCAACCTCCACCGAGGCTTTGCGCACTAACTCCCAGTGAGCCTCACCTGTGGGCGTTGCACCGTTATGCTTTTCTCGATAGTGCTCCAGATGTTTATGAGTGTTTTCGACCATGACGATGGCAGCATCTACCACGGCGCCGATAGCGATGGCGATACCGCCTAAACTCATGATGTTGGCGTTAACGCCAATAATATTCATCACGATAAAGCTGATTAGAATCGATATGGGTAGTGAGATTATCGCCACTAAGGTCGAGCGAGCATGCAGTAAGAAGATCAAGCAGATGACACCGACAACGAGCATCTCCTCTAGCACCTTGTGCATGAGGTTATCGACCGAGTTGAGAATGAGTTCAGAACGATCGTAAGTGATCACTAACTCAACGCCATCGGGGAGTCCGTTCTCTACTTCTTTGAGCTTGTTTTTAACATTATTGATGGTCGCGAGGGCATTTTCGCCGTAACGCATTACCACAATGCCCCCCACGACTTCGCCTTCACCGTTAAGCTCGGCAACACCGCGACGTGCAGCAGGACCGGTGCGCAGCTGCGCCACGTCTTTCATCAGTACGGGTGTGCCTGATTCTGACACGATCCCTAGTGGGATCTCCTCAAAATCTGCCAAGGTTTGGCGGTAACCCGATGAGGTGATCATATATTCGGCTTCAGCCATTTCGATAACAGAGCCACCAGTGGAGCTATTGGAGTTATCGAGGGCATTTTTTACCGTCATTAAATCAATTTGATACAGGGCTAATTTATGTGGGTCGACAATGATCTGATAGGACTGCTCCATGCCACCAATCGTGGCCACTTCTGATACGCCAGCCACGCTTTGCAGCTCTAACTTTAAAAACCAATCCTGCAAGGATCGCAGCTGGGCTAAGTCGTGTTTGCCTTTACGGTCAACCAAGGCGTATTGGAACACCCAGCCGACACCTGAAGCATCGGGCCCTAAGGTTGGTGTAACGCTATCTGGCAGCTGTCCTTGGGTCTGTGATAGGTATTCTAAAACCCGCGAGCGCGCCCAATAGATGTCGGTACCATCTTCAAAAATGATATAGACGTAGGAGTCACCAAACATGGAAAAGCCGCGAACGGTTTTCGCGCCCGGTACCGCCAGCATGGCTGTCGATAACGGGTAAGTGATCTGATCTTCAACGAGCTGTGGTGCTTGTCCCGGATAAGATGTTTTTACGATAACCTGCACATCAGACAAGTCAGGTAGTGCATCTAGCGGTGTTATGCGCATCGCTTGATAACCGATTAAGGCTATCACCGCAGTAAGCACTAACACCATCGCCCGCTGTTTAATCGAGGCGCTAATAATTCTTTCTAACATAGATAGCCTCCGATTAATGGTTTGCGTGTGGATCGCTAGCAGCCTTGCTATCGCTGCCACTGTTGCTGCCACTGTTGCTGCCACTGTTGCTGCCACTTAAGCGCTGTAAACTCCCTTGGATACTGGCTTCAGAATCCAATAAGAATTGACCAGAGACAATCACTTTATCACCAGCCTGTAGACCTTCGATAATCTCAGCCTTGCCTTGGGCTATCATGCCCACTTTGACCGGAACTGAGGCGAAGCGGTTATCATCACGTTGCACTACCACGCGGTTTTCACGACCGGTGAGGATGAGTGCTTCAGTTGGGATCGACAGCACTTCTCGCTTTGGGCCACCAAAGAGTTTTACGTCCACTAAGGTACCCGGTTTGAGTAATTTGTTTGGGTTGTCTAACTCTATTCTGACTCGCATCGCCCGCGAGACGGGGTCGAGTTCGGGATAGATGTAGTCAATGTTTGACTCGATATCGAAAAGTCCTTGAGCGGCAGAGGTGACCTCCACAGGTCGGCCTTGTTCTAACCAGCTTTGCTCATTTTCAAATACATCGGCGATGACCCATACACTGCTTAAGTCGACGATTTCAAACAAGGTATCACCGGGCTGAACATACATGCCATGGCGAACGGTTAACTTGCTAATAAAGCCATCTTGCTCTGCATAAAATGGCACGCGATAGATGGTTTTACGGGTGCGTTCTAGCTGTTTAATCGTATTGGAACTTACGCCTAATAACTCCAGGCGTAAACGGGCCTTACGCAGTAGATCTTGGCCTCGACTCTTATCGTGTTTAAGGTAGTCGACCGCTTGCATATAATCGTCTTGAGCATTGATTAATTCCGGAGAATATAGCTCGTACAGTAACTGCCCCTTTTTAACTCGCTGACCGACATTGTGCACCATCAAGGTTTCAATCCAGCCGTTAACGCGGGTGTGGCTATGGCCGATGGCGTTTTCGTTGTACTCAACTGTGCCAATGGTTTTGACCAGTTTCCAAAGTGTGCCCTTAGTGACTTTCTCACTGCGCATACCGAGTGCTTGTTGCATACCACCAGATACGCCAACAACTACCTCTTCAGCGACGCCGCCGACGGTGATTTTTTCAAGATCCATACCGCATATTGGGCAAGTGCCTGGTACATCAGAAACCACATGGGGATGCATGGGGCAAACATATTTGATGTTGCCATCGTTGTTAGTTTGCGCCGCAGGCATAAGTGTTGGCTTGGGCTGGTTAAGTATTTTTTCTGCGTTAGATTGCGGAGTCGACTCGGCTGGCTGCGCAGCATGGTTATGACCCGCATGCTCATCGATTTGAGTTTCTTCTTCCTCTTCCTTCACCAAGAACATTTTGCATTCCGGGCAGCGACCGGGCTCATGACTGGTCACCTCTGGGTGCATAGGGCAGTAATAGTTTTCGACTGCAGCCTTAGCATGTTGGCTACCGTCAGCTAAGTGGTCACTTTGCTC